>JASEIZ010000177.1 GCA_030017395.1 Desulfobacterales bacterium
ATGTGCTGGATATATTTCTGGCAAACATAGATGAAATTTTAAAAATCAGGAATACCATTAAAAAGAATGGTTTTTCGCTTATAAATTATCTCTGGAGTAAAAGCGATTGACGCTTACCTGTTATAGCATTTTGAAACGATTTTAAAGAAAAAGAGCTCCAACTTGAAAAAAAACACAACATTAATAGAAAATCTAAAAAAAGAAATCGACGAGAGAAAGCTGGCAGAGGAAACTCTGCGTAAAGCCCAAAAAGAAGCTGAGGCTGCCAACCGGGACAAAAGCAACTTCCTCGCAAACATAAGCCATGAAATACGCACACACATGAACGGTATCGTTGGAATGACAAATCTGGTATTAGCAACTGATCTTACTAAAAGGCAGCTGGAATATCTTAACATGCTGAAAATATCCGCGGATTCTCTTCTTTCTCTAACAAATAGCATTTTAGATTTTTCCAAGATCGAAGCACAGAAGCTGGAACTTGAGGAAATCCCATTTAATCTGCGCAATGCCCTTGAAAATATTGCTGACATACTGGCGGGCCAGGCATATGAAAAGGGATTGGAACTGACCCTGCATATTAAACCTGATGTGCCAACCGCGCTTATAGGAGATCCTACAAGACTTCGCCAGATAATTATCAATCTGGCTGGAAACTCCATCAAATTCACAAAAAAGGGAGAAATATCCATCCGCGTATCAACAGAAAAAAAAGAAAACTCTTCGATCATTTTGCATTTCATGGTGTCTGATACCGGCATAGGGATTCCACCTGACAAGACAGATAAAATATTCGAAAGTTTTACCCAGGCCGGCAGTTCCACCACCAGGGAATATGGCGGTACAGGTCTGGGCCTGGCCATTTCTAAAAAACTTGTAGAGATGATGGGAGGAAGCATCTGGGTGAAAAGCCCGTCGGATTCCGGTGCTACTTTTAACTTTACCGCACGTTTCAGACAGGACAGGGTAGATGATTGGAAAGCAGCGCAACTAAATGAGTTTGAACTTTCCGGCACCCGGGTTCTTATAGTGGACGACAACGCCACAAACCGTTTGGCCTTTAAGGAAATGACCGCTTCGTTGGGAATGATGCCGACGGTAGCGAAACATGGCAAGCAGGCCATTGACATGTTGAAGGAGGCATACGAATCCGGGAAACCTTTTCAGATTCTCTTGCTTGATCAACAGATGACAGATGAAAACGGATTTGAAGTGGCCAAAAGAATAAAAGATATTTCCTTTGGACGTGATATATCTATAATCATGCTTGCTGCGGCGGGACTAAGAGGAGATGCTGCACGGTGCAGGCAGATCGGGATATCCGGATATTTGCTCAAACCCGTCAAACAGTCGGAACTTATGTATGCTATTATGATAGCTATGGGCGGTCAGGAAAAAGGAGATACTCCTGTCATTACCAGACACACCATTCGAGATGCTCGAAAAAGGCTTAATATTCTACTCGCGGAAGACAACCCGATTAACCAGCGGCTGGTTTTGGAACTTTTAAAAACAATGGGGCATCGAGTCGTCTCGGTTTCAAACGGACGTAAGGCTATAGATGCCCTCGGCAAAGAACATTTCGATCTTGTCCTGATGGATGTCCAGATGCCGGAAATGGATGGATTTGAAGCCACAAAAGCAATTCGGAATGCGAAATCCAAAATCAGGAATATCCCTATTGTTGCTACGACCGCCCGTGCCATGAAAATCGACCGTGAAAAATGTCTTGCGTCTGGAATGGATGACTATGTTCCCAAACCGATAAATGCGGAAAAACTCTTTGAAGTTATTGCAAAACTTACCAGTGTGCCGGAGGATAAAAAAAAGAAAATGTCTATTCCTTCTGTAAAAACGGTTGAAAAACCGTCCAATGATGTTTTTGATCTATCAAAAGCCTTGGAAGCTGTTCTTGGCAACAAAGAACTTTTTCAGGAAATAGCCGGTATGTTGCTGGAAAATCTTCAGGATTCTATCTCCAAAATAAAAAAAACAATTGCCGATGGCAATGCCGAATCTCTGGAAAAGACAGCTCATAACCTTAGGAGCTCTGCGGGTAGTTTTGGAGCAAAATTTGCCTGTGATGCAGCATATCTTCTCGAAAAACTGGGAAGAGAGGGAAAAATAGAGGAAGCAAAAGAGGCTTTCTTAGATATGGAGAAAAGAACAGCAGAACTTGCCTCTGCCATAAAAGAGGTTATGCTGGAGATGAAGAGTAAATAAGTCGAAAACCTTGACGAGGTACTATATGAATAGTTCCGACAAACCACAAGAACACCGTTCCACAAGACGTAAAAAATTCGGAGAATGCCTGGTTGAAGCAGGTCTTATTGACAAGGAGACTCTGGCCAAGGCCTTAGACATTCAGAAGATCCAAAAAAAGAAACTCGGCCAGATAATAATAGACATGGGAATGGCTGACGATGTTGAAATAGCCAAGGCCCTGTCAAGACAGTTTAATATCCCCCTGATCAACCCGACCGGCATGGAAATTTCAAAAGAAATTATCTCGTTGGTTCCCTCTGCAATGGCTGAAAACTATATGGTTATACCGATCAAAAAAACCGACAGAGGCCTTCTCGTAGCCATGTCCAATCCCCTAGATATCTATGCATTGGATGACCTGAGGTTCGTTACACAGATGTCCATAGATGTTGCAGTGGCTTCATATGATGAAATGTTAGCGGCTGTTGAAAAATACTATCCAAAACGCGACCTGGAAAAGGACTTGGATTCCGGTCCGAAAATAGACGAGGGAATAGAAATTGTCCAGCGTAAAGGGAAAGAAGATGAAGACCTCAAAGATATCCAGAAGATTATTAACCTTACACAGCGTCCGCCTGTTATTCGGTTTACAAACGCCATACTTGCCGATGCGATAAAGCTCAAATCAAGCGACATACACATTGAGCCGCAAAAAACATCTGTTATTATTCGTTACAGGATTGACGGTATCATGCGCGAAATAATGCAAACCGACAAACATATCCATGCTTCTCTTGTCTCAAGAATTAAAATCATATCCAACATGGATATTTCCATCAGGAGAAAACCGCAGGACGGAAAGTCTCAGGTTAAATATAAAGGTGTAAGTTATGATATGAGAGTCTCCACTATTCCCACCTCATACGGAGAAAAGGTAACCATTCGCATTTTAAATCCAGCAACATCCGGATTGAATATTAAAGATCTTGGCCTTTCTGATAATGCCTTTGAAAAATTCGACAGGGCTATAAACATGCCACAGGGAATCATTCTTATTACCGGACCCACCGGAAGCGGGAAATCGTCAACATTATATGCCTGTCTCAACAAACTTAACACCGTGAATGTAAATATTATAACCGTTGAAGATCCTATTGAATTCGACATTGCCGGAGTCAACCAGGTGCAAATAAATCCCAAGGTCGGTATTACTTTCGCGGCAGGATTAAGATCCATCCTGAGACAGGACCCGGATATCGTTATGGTAGGAGAAATAAGAGATGGAGAAACCGCTTCCATCGCTTTTCAGGCAGCACAAACCGGACATCTGGTGCTTTCCACCCTGCACACCAACGACGCCACTGCCGCGGTAACAAGGCTGTTGGATCTTGGTGTAGAGCCATTTCTCGTCTCTTCTTCCCTTGTTATGGTAGTAGGACAAAGACTTTTAAGAAAAATATGCAAAAAGTGCAAAATCCCTGATTCCACAAGCCCACAAATTATGAAACGTCTTTCATCGCATGTAGGAACAAACAAAAAAGCTACCTTCTGGAAAGGAGACGGTTGTGAAGCATGTAATTACACAGGCTATTCAGGCCGCATGGGTTTGTTTGAGGTTCTTGCTGTAACCCCTTCCTTAAAGGAAGCCATTGAACCAAATGTTTCAGCAATAACTTTGAAAAAAATTGCCGAAAGAGAAGGCTTTGAATCAATGAGCATGGATGGGATACAAAAGGCTCTCCATGGCCTCACAACCATAGACGAGGTCTTTCGCGTAGCGCCGCCTGGTTTTGATGATATAATCCAAAAACCAATATTAGAGATTTCGGAATCAGATAAAATTGAAACTGCCGAGCAGGCCAGCGAAGACATGCCGTCTTCATCTATAAGTATTATAAAATCTAAGAGAATCCTTGTTGTTGACGACAATGCTATAATCGTCAAAATAGTCGGCAACCTGCTTGAATCGGAAGGCTATATCGTTCTCACGGCTGAAAACGGTTTAGAAGCAATGAAGCTGGCATTTCAGTCTAAACCGGATCTTATTATAACTGATCTACTGATGCCTGAAATGGACGGCGTAACACTTATCAAGAAGCTAAGAGCTCAGCTCTCAACACGCTATATCCCCATAATAATGCTTACCGTAAAAGATGAGGTGGACGTAGAAGTAAAAAGTATAGACGCTGGCGCAGATGATTATTTAATAAAACCGGTTAATCCAAAAAAGCTTGTGTCTAGGGTAAACAGGTTGCTCAATAGACCACCTGCTACATAAATATAAATGAATAATTACATTGAAAGAAGAAAACATGAGCGTTATATGTTAAAATTTTCTCTGGAAGTCTCCGCAAAGGATCTTGCTGGGGAAAATACAGAGACAAAACCGTTCTCAAAAATATTTCCAGAAAAAGAG
>JASEIZ010000178.1 GCA_030017395.1 Desulfobacterales bacterium
TCCCACCATTGCCTTCTTGCCTGATGCCTTTACCCATGTGTGTTCCTTGTGATATTTGATGTTGTCTGGATTCATGAATTTCTCCTTTTTGGTTTGAACCAATATTGCCATATAATAACCTTTGGAGTGTGTTGTATAGACGACAATTATTTTTAACCTACAAGAATCTTCTGAAATAGCAGAAAGGAATAACCCCAGCACTATAAGAAAATTTAGTCAGAAGAATCTATAAGTTTGACAAGCCTTGCATAATCGAGAATGGTAATCCTGCTGCCATCGCACTCAATAACCCCGTTTTTTCTAAACTCGTTCATCACCTCTGTCACAGTTGTCCTTGTGGCTCCTATCATATTTGCCATCTCCTGATGCGTAAATCTCTTTTCTATTGTGATAACGCCATTGTGGGATAAGCCGCATATCTGGCCAAGTTTAATAAGGAGCTGAGCCAACCGGGTGTGCACATCGCATATAATAAGATCCTTTATGGTCTCATGCGCCTGTCTTATCCTGCTGCCAAGTATCCTCATAATAAAGACGGCTATTTTAGGACTTCTGCTAATTAGTTCTTCAAAATTCGCTCTATTTATGCACAAGACCTCGGTATCCTCCACTGCCTCTCCAAAGACAGTCCTCATCTCACCGCCACAGACCTCTGCAAGGCCAAAAAAATCCTTTGGCTGACAGAACCAGTATATGATCTCCTTTCCGCACTCAGATAGGTTATAGATCTTAACCCTGCCGCTTAAAACATAATAGATTAAATTGCCCTGGTCACCCGGAGAAAAGATAACGCTGTTTTTGGAATATTTTTTCCTGTGTGATTTTTGGTAAAAAAATGATCTTTCGCCTTCCGGCAATTCATTGATAATATCTATGGCGCTTAAATACCAGCGTTTTTCCATAAATTATCAGCTAAGTATTAATTTTTTAAACATTTCTTGCCCTCACAATCAATAATTCAGTTTAACTCTCCATCATAACTTTGTCCATAGAGGCATTCTTTTTTTTCACCCCGTCTTACTATTTGATATACTTCTGTCCCTCTCCTTTAATAAAATCAATAAGTTTCTGAATATTGTGAGATAGTTTGCCTTTAGTAACAAGGATTATATCGCTCGATATTTCCGGTATCTCAGGAACCTTGATTGCATCATCAGCTACATTTGAAGCTACAATCCCTATTGCCTCATGATTAGATGCTATATTTTGTTTTACATCAGGACCGGTAACGGCTTCAAGGACATCCTTTGTTGGAGATTCTCCATCAAGTATCTTGCTTATGAATAATGTGTTCATTCCCGGAGTCAGTTTTCCCCATACTATAATGATTGGCATGTCTTTCCCGCCTACATCCTTCCAGTTAGTTATTTTTCCGGTGAATATACCCTTTAATTGCTCTTTTGTAAGTCTTGAAACAGGGTTAGACTTATTTATAAAAACCGCTGCCCTGCTTCTTCCGATAACGAAACTTTGCAACTCTGCTTTATTGACCTCAATTCCATCCTTTTTCATGACAGCAATCCACTCATCAAGTGTAACTCCTGCACCCGCAACATCTATAGTGCCTTTCAACAGGTCTTGCATTGCTATCTTAGGTCCTACTTCTACAATAGTAATTTTAACCGCGCTCGCCTTTTCAAAATATTCCTTTACTGTTTTTAATATACTTACAGGCGCTGCGCCTGCTCCTATTTTGATTTCATCTGCAAAGGCGCCGACACTGCATATCAACAACAAGGCCATAGCTGTTGCTAAAGTACATATGACTTTCTTCATATTGTTCCTCCTGTCTTTGTTAACCTGAAAAAACTTACAAATCTTATAATGTCTCTGCTGCTCTGGCAGCAGGGACATTAGATCAAAGTCCTTATCAGCAAATGTTTTAAAAAGGCCATGGTGCAGAGGGGTTCCAGACGGGCATCCCCATAAATGCATACCATGGCGCCATAATAAGAATGCCGTATGCAATAGCAATAAGCACCGCCACCCAGCCAACTTTGGCATAATCTGCCATACTGAAAGTGCCGCTGCTGTATGCGATCACTGCTGCAGTGATCTGTGTCGGCAGTATATAAGCAAAGGTATCCGTATCGGACACCAGCATGGTGAATGCCACCGGATGAAGTCCCAGTTTAGGCGCTAAGGCTATCAGGATGGGAGCCAGCATGGCAATAGCCGCGACATTGGAGAGCATCCCCAGCCGCATAATATGCGTACCAACCATGAGTATAAGCAGAATCACCTGCCATGGATGTCCTGTGGCAAGAGGGTGGATTACGTCAGATAACCATTTCGCCAGACCCGATGAACCCATGGCTGCTGACATGGACATGGCACCGGCCAGGAGCAGCCAGGTGCCCCAGATAGTCCGATCCTGAAGGGCCTTCCATTTAAAGCCAAACAGTCCCGGCGTAAAAATGAGCGCAATACCCATCAACGCTGCATTGTGTGCTTTTATTTTGTGCAAAGATTCCGTCATCCACATGAGTCCTACAAAGGCGAATACGGCTATTATCAGCCATTCGGTTTGGCTGGTTTTAGGTAACTCAGCATGCATTTCCTTTACCCTTTCTATACCGCCAGGGATTTTAACCCCTCGCGTCTTAAAGTAACGGCGTACCCACCATTGTGTTATAACAAACATGCCGAGGTACGGCCACTGCAACAGGAACCAGTTAAAATAGGATAGGTGATAGGCCAACTCTGTTTCAAAAAGCCCGACAAGTATCAGATTCGGCAGATGCGCGGTCATGATGCACATGCCGCTAATCATTGAGCCATAGACCAGCGTCTGAATCACAATCGCCTTTTTGCCTGCGCGTTCCTCGGGTGTATCACCAAACAATTTCGTAATACCGTTCACTACTGGCAGTAGTGTAGCAGCGCGAGCGTTGGCCGCAGGAATAATAAATGATAAAACAAGGTTGGCTCCAAACATTGCCCAAATAATGCCACCCACCTCTTTAACGCGCATTTTTTTCAGGAGCGTGAGGGCAATGCGCCGATCAAGACCGGCAGTCTGCATTATGGCAGCAAGCATGAACGCGGCCAGTGTTAAAAAAACTACTGGCTGGCTAAAACCGCCGGCAGCCGCGGGAAACTTGCCAACTGCACCCCCCATGACCAGGAGCATGGGAATAAGCAATCCCGTAACGCCCACAGGCAGCGCTTCGGTTATCCACATAAGTGTAGCCCATGCCAGAACTGCCAGTGTTGATTTTCCTGCATTCGACATGCCTTCGGGAAGCGGCATAATCCATAAGATAAAGAAAAACACCGCCCATGCAACAAAAAAACCAATTAAGGTCTTTGCCGGAGCGCGTCCCCGTGCACGAATGTTTTCTAAAAACCGGCCGAAGAAAGTGTTGGTTGACGGGAATGCCGCTATACCTGTCGTATCTTTTGTTTCATTCATGCTTTTCATGCTCCCCCCTTACCTGAGATTCGCTGCTGTGAGGCTCACAAGAAGCACTCCAATAGTTTTACCCCCATCTTTAACAGGGACAGCAATCTGGATAGTATCAATGTTAGTGCTGGGATCGGGTTTGGATTCGCCTTGCTGCCACACCTTACCGCTAAAAGCTTCATCAAAGTTTGGTTTGCCTTTACCAAGGTAGATAGCCGGCATCGATGTAAATGCGACGCGGTGGCTCTTATCGCCGCTGAGGACAATTTTGTTTATGCCTTTTGCATCTGTATTCATCCATTGTGTAAGGAGCTGACCGGTCGGGCTGGTAATGAAACTCCGGACTATTCTATCATTCTCCTTCAGTTCCCGCCACTTGGCGTTCCCCATACCCGGAATAGGCCCCTTGGCATTGCTTTCTCTTACCGCCTTTATAATAGCTGGATCGCCCGCCCATGTTACAGCCTTTTTCTTATATGCTTCTATTTTGAGCTGCATTTTTGAGGTAATCTCCCCTGAAAACACAGGAGCTACCATGCCCAGTACAAAAATAACCAAGACCAATACATAGAAAAGTCTCTTCATTGTGCCCTCCTTTAACCTTTTGTCTCTTGTGGTTTTCCCTCGCCCCCCTATCAGGCTTGAAAATTCCTAAATCCATACTCCATGATAGTAAATATAGCCGCACTATGCTGTCGTCTGGAAGACATCCGGGTAATG
Organism: Desulfobacterales bacterium; assembly: GCA_030017395.1. Lineage (GTDB taxonomy): Bacteria > Desulfobacterota > Desulfobacteria > Desulfobacterales > ETH-SRB1 > Desulfaltia. The sequence goes on from JASEIZ010000178.1 coordinate 4,127, forward strand.
GGGAAAAGGTTGTTTTCTTTTTTGAAATTCAAGTAAAATTTCGGATGGACATCTTAAATGAAATTGTCAAAAAGAAAGCTGAACGGTTAAGGCATTCAAAAATCGCCATTCCCATTAATGATCTAAAAAATCGCCTGCTGGATATAGATAAAACAAGGGACTTTGGAAGTGCCATAAAAAGAAATGGCAAAAAGATAAAGCTCATAGCAGAGATAAAAAAGGCATCACCTTCAAGGGGCATTATCAGAAAAGACTTCGATCCCATCAAAATAGCATCCATATATGATAAAAAAGATGTAAATGCCATATCAGTTCTCACAGAAGAGGATTTTTTTCAGGGACATCTGTCGTATATACAAAAAGTTAAAGGCATTACATCTACGCCCGTGTTAAGAAAAGATTTCATTTTCGATGAATACCAGATATACGAATCAAGGGTAAATCATGCAGATGCCATACTCTTGATTGCAGCCATACTCG
>JASEIZ010000179.1 GCA_030017395.1 Desulfobacterales bacterium
TTTTTCACCGCACTAAGACACCAAGATTATAATATAATTTTTTTAAAATTCATAATTTAGGAATTGAAGGATGTTGTCATTTTTAATTCCTCAATTCGCAATTCCTCAATTTATCAATCATATGTCTCCTTTGGGTCTTTGTGCCTAGTGGCTGAACTCTTACCTCCTATCATCTTTCTCTTTCTGGCTGTAATAACACCATATATGCCTTGATTAATTCTATTGTTTCGTTTTCAGATGAAAGGTGCTTTATTGATTCGCGGAATTTACCGCTGAAACGCAAGCCTTTGGCAAACCAGCCAAGACGGCTGCGCATCATCCTGCACGCTGCTTTTTCTCCAAAACATTGAATAGACATTTTGCAATATCTTATCATGGTCTCAAAGCGATGCGTAATATCTATTGGCAACACGTCATTGCCTCCTGCAATGGCCAGAACCTGAGAGAAAATCCATGGATTCCCGATTGCCGCTCTTCCAATCATAATGGCATCGCAGCCGGTAATACTTTGCATTTTTATAGCATCTTGTGCCGTGATAATATCTCCGTTCCCAATAACAGGTACGGCGACCTCTTTTTTTACTGCCGTGATTATTGACCAGTCTGCTTTGCCGCTGAATCCCTGGGAGGCTGTGCGCGGATGAACGGTAATTGCGTTTACACCGCATTCCTGAGCTATTTTTGACAGCATTAAGGCCTGCTTACCCGATCTATCCCATCCGGTTCTGATTTTTATTGTAAGCGGGATATTGACGGCTTCTCTAACAGCCTTGATAAGGGCTTCGGCAATGTCGAGCTTTTGCATGAGTGCAACTCCGGCACCTGTTTTAACCACCTTTTTTACCGCGCAACCAAAGTTGATGTCAACCAAATCCGCTCCACAAGATTCAACTATCTGAGCTGCTTCAGCCATTACGTCGGGATCTGAACCAAATATCTGAACAGACAAAGGTTTTTCCTGGGGCAGGCTTTCGAGCATTTGTTTGGTTTTTTTTGATTCACGGACAAGTCCGTTAGCGCTTATCATTTCGGTGCAGACAAGCGCGCAGCCCTCTTCTTTGGCGAGAAGCCTGAAAGGCAGGCTGGTAATTCCTGCAAGAGGGGCTAATATTGTAATATTGTCAAGAGTAAGAGAGCCGATTTTCATTTGATTATTTGTAATTATTTAGCCACCGATCTACGCTGATCTTCACTGATATTTTTTTTATTGAAATTAGAAATTGGAAATTTGGCTTTCATGTTTTTTTTCTAACGGTTCTGCCGGTTTGTATACATCCAACTCATAAACTCGTTTAATCTCACCCTAATTTCTACTTTCTAATTTCAACTTTCAAGCTGTGAACGGCTACTATAATTCTTAATGTGCTTGATTTCTTTGTATTTAAACCTATCTGCGTTTATCTGTGTAAATCTGTGGCTGAATAGTTACAATTATTTTATGTGCTAAAATCACGAAACAGAGCATGGATTAGCATAACAGAAAAGACAGTTATGATAACATGGATGAAGACTGTATGATCCTATATCAACAGAGATCATACAATTGCACCCTTGTTTTTTTCTCTGTCCCGAATCCTTTCTAAATGAAAGTTTTCCGCCATATATTTTTGCCAGAAGATCGTTTGGTATGCATGAACTTTGCTTGATACCGGAATTTGCCGGCAATATATTCATCAATTCCTTTTCACAGCAGGTATATATATTAATCTTTTTTGCTGCAAGCTCCTTTTCAATTTTTAAAATAATTCCCCCTTTTTTTTCAACAGGCGGATAGATAAAGGAGAAACCTGGAATTAATGCAACCCTTTTGCGAATTTTCTGGTAATCATCCATAAAGCTTACTATGCATTTTTTTATACCGCTTTCTGATGCTTTTTTTGTAATTATCGGGAGATCATGCAGATTGTCTTTTATGCCGCCTTTGTTTGTCTTGTAAAAACATATTGGATCAAACCTCCAGTTTATACATCTTGCCCCAAAATTGTCGCAAAGATATTCAAGCTGCTTTAAGCGTTTCTCTAAAGGGAGCACATTAGGCTCAAGCATGGGTGAATCCGAATTGATGGTAAAATTAAAAAAGAGATTAAATCCCATTTCTATAAGCTTTTCACCGAATTTGCCCTCTATAAAGGGCCCGAAATTTTTTGACCAGAATACAATGGCGTGAACTATGTCCGGTGTTGCGGGAGTTATCGATACATGCCTGTTGTATGGATTTATAACTTCAAAGTATTTATTTTGAATCTGCTCCATAAACCAGCGCATGTAGAAGGCTGGAATGTCTGTTCTACGGGAAGCGGAAATTACTATTTTTTTCATTCCTTCTTTCGATTTTTCAGTAATATTAACTTTCCCTTTTTTAAGCTCTTGGATTTTTCTTCATGCAGGCAGGGTTTTTCAGCGATTTCCGGGCATTCTATCATATCCAAACGCACTTTTCTTCCATCCATTATAAATTCTTCACCATTAATATATGAATCTTTTAAAATCCATGTGACAAGATGAAGAGGTATCTGGAGAATAAGCAGCTTTACATGATACCAGTTTTTTTTTATATCCGGTAATATTTCCTCTATTCTTGCAAAGGTAAGCGGTGCGCCTTCCGAATATATAAGCACAATATCTTTTTCCGTTGCCATTTTGATTGTTTATCCTTGTTTATTTTGATACATTTATAAAAAGTGAAATTAATCTCTTTTTTATTCAAGATATACTCTTAAAGCAAGGATTTTTATATTATGATGGTTCTCGGTTTACAGGGAAGTCCACGGGAAAAAGGGAATACAGCCTTTCTGCTGTCTGTTTTTATGAATGAAGCAGAAAAACTTGGCGCTCAAACACATGTTATTGAAGTGGACAAAAAAAACATTAGCCCTTGCAGAGAATATACTGTGTGTTCAAAAAAGGGATTTTGTCCCATTGATGACGACATGAATAATGAAATATATCCGCTGCTGCGCAGAGCAGATGTTATTGTAGTCGCTACGCCGATATTTTTTTACCATACCACTGCTCAGCTTAAGGCGCTCATCGATAGATGCCAGGTCTTTTGGGCAAGAAAATATTTGCTGAAACTAAATGACCCGGACACAAAATCCAGGCGCGGATTTTTGTTGGCGCTTGGGGCTTCAAAAGGGGAAAATCTATTCGACGGGGTACATCTGACTGTAAAATATTTTTTTGATGCTGTTGGAGCCGGCTATTATGGAAGTCTTACATACAGGCAGATATCCAATCCAGGAGATATGGAAAAACATCCAACAGTCCTTAAAGATATAAAAAAAGCTGTCAGCGCTCTTTTGCAACCTTTTCAAAAAAAAAATTGATTACTACTTATTTTTTTTAATAGTTTCGTTTGGTTCAGTATTTATCTTGCTTGTAATCGCTTTTGTCTTGTACTCTTTTGCGAGCTGGGATGGCGATGCCGGCAGACTTTTTACCCTTGGCAGGGCAAGCCCGTATCGCATGTCAAGGATGCGGAGGATAATGGTGACTGTCATTGCGCAAAAAAGCCGCGTGCCTTCGCTCCATCCAAGCATCCCTGTAATAACGAAACAGGCGCCGCCTATCAGGGACGCTGACGCGTAAAAATCTGATTTAAGAATAGCCGGTATTTCCCTAACGAGCATGTCTCTAATAACGCCGCCGCCGGTGGCGGTTATCGCTGCTATCATGATTATACCCACTGTGCCCAAACCACAGGCCGTTGCTTTGGCTGCACCTATGGCTGCAAACACGCCCAACCCGATAGCATCCGCAGCCATCACACAATCCCATCGAAGCGCAATTTTTCTGGATCCGATAAACACAAGCAGTCCGCCCAGAAAACATATCAACAGGTATGTCTCATCCTGAAATGCTACCGGTGGAGTGCTTCCAAGCAGCGTGTCTCTCACCATTCCACCGCCGACTCCTGTGGCTACGGACAGTACCAATACGCCGAGAAGGTCGAGTTCGTGTTTGACGGCACGAAAAGCCCCAGATATTGCAAATACAAATGTACCAAAAATGTCCAGAATGGTTATCATTTTTTTAAATTAGCATGAACTGATAATCAAAGGCAAGGGAATTGTCGAGACAGTGAACGGTTTCCACATATTTTATATATAGTCGAGGAGTTGGATCAGATCGGTTATTACAATATCCGGAGATAATGTTTTACATTCCGCAACATCTTTTCTGAGCCTTAAAGATCTTGTATCTCCTGCAAAAAGGGCTGTGTTAAATCCGGCCTTTTTCGCGGGGTAAATGTCGTTTAGCATATCATTGCCTATGTAAACGGCTGAGTTAGCAGGAACATTTAATCGTTTAAGCCTTTCAAGCGCTGATTGAAACATAAATGGCGATGGTTTTGCATGGCCGGATTTATATGAAAAGAGGGTTAGATCAGGATGAAATCCGAGCTTTTTCAGGTTTGAATCCAAAAGCCAGTCGAATAGACATGGTGTATAGAACTGAGCATTAGAAATAATGCCGAGTAGTATTTGTGATTTTTTGCATGCGAAAAGCATTTCTTTAAGATTCGGCATAGGATATACAGGATTTATGATCATTTCAAACATAGCCGCAAATTTTCTGGCCGTGCCCTGGTCATTATTTTTTAGA
>JASEIZ010000017.1:0-9377 GCA_030017395.1 Desulfobacterales bacterium
CAAAAGGCAAGCACAGCTTTGGCTGGACATCGCTGAACGCCATGCCCATTACACATGTTGAGCCGGACGAGTTAATGGAAGGCGGCAGGGGTTGCGGAGGCTGCCACAACATGGGAATTAAGAGCGCTGCTCAGAAAAAGGAACAACTGGAAAAAGGGTATCATTATCAGAACAACTCATGTGACGAGTGCCACACAAGGCACAGCTTTTCCAAAAAAGAAGCGCTTGATCCAAAGGCATGCCAGCAGTGCCACATGGGATACGATCACCCGCAGTGGGAAATGTGGGAAAGTTCCAAGCACGGAACGCGTTATGCTGTGAAAGAAAAGGGAAAGATGCATGAAAAAGCTCAGGCGCCCACCTGCCAGTTTTGCCACCTGCCTAACGGTACTCATACAAACAAAACTGCCTAGGGGTTTTTAGGAGTGAGGCTTCCGCTTCCTGAAGACAAGGAGTGGGCTGCCGACAGGACAACAATCCTGAAGGCGCTTGGAGTTCTAAACCCGGATACAGGCGAGCCGACAGCCAGGCTCGATGTTGTCAAGGCAGTCGATATGGTTAGGCTTACGGAAAAAGACTGGCTTGATGAACGTAACAAGATGATCAGCCTTTGCAGCAATTGTCATTCAGAGCAATATGCACGTGAACAGCTCGCCATGGGAGATCAATAATGAAGAAGGCCGATCACCTTCTTGCAGAAGCGATCGACATTGTTGCTGCTTTATATAAAGACCATATTATCAAGAAACCGGACAACTATTCTTTTGCTTATCCCGATTTACTCTATTTTATGCAAACCGGCGGCGGAGACACCGACAAATTATCTCATATCGATCAGATTTTATTTCAAATGTACATGAAACACCGAATGCGGACATACCAGGGCTTTTTTCATGTTAATCCGGATTATGCCTACTGGTACGGATGGGCAATGATGACCGAGGATCTTGGCGCGATTAAAGAGATGGACACGACCATGAGGGCAATACACAAACCAGGCAAATAGATTGTACTCAGGTTCAGGGGTTCAGGGACTCTCGTTCCCATGCTTCAGCGTTGGAATGCATACGTTATATATTTCCAGCCTGAAGCATTAAAACCTCACAAAAAAGCTTTAGATATATAATGTCGAACCGGAATGAAAGGAGAGAATTGATCATGGCAAATTTAAAAGGGACTCAGACTGAAAAAAATATTTTAACAGCTTTTGCAGGGGAATCGCAGGCTCGCAATCGTTATACATATTTTGCAAGCAAGGCAAAAAAGGAGGGTTACGTTCAGATAGCCGCGATTTTTGAAGAGACCGCAAATCAGGAGAAGGAACATGCCAAAAGACTTTTTAAACTTCTTGAAGGCGGAGAGGTTGAGATAACGGGAGCCTTTCCTGCAGGCGTGATCGGCGCCACCCTTGAAAACCTTTAAGGCATCTGCAGACGGAGAAAATTACGAGCATACACAAAATGTATCCAGGGTTTGCGAAAATCGCTCGTATGGAAGGGTTTGATGCCATAGCAGCAATATTTGAGGCGATTGCTGTTGCGGAAAAGCAGCATGAGAAAAGATACAATAATCTTGCGGCTAATATTGAAACCGGCAGGGTATTTAAAAAAGATGAAAAAGTTGTATGGCGCTGTCGCAACTGCGGCTATCTTCATGAAGATGCAGAAGCGCCGAATGTTTGTCCGGCCTGTGACCATCCTCGGGATCATTTTGAGCTGCTGGGAGAAAACTATTAAATTAAAAGGGGAATATTATGACGGAAAGGCTTGAAGTTTATAAATGTGAAGTTTGCGGAAACATTATTGAGGTGTTGCATGGCGGAAAAGGTGAGCTTGTATGCTGCGGCAAACCTATGAATCTTATTAAGGAAAACACCGTGGATGCTGCAACAGAGAAACATATTCCTGTATCCGACAAGATTCCCTGGGGCGTAAAAGTCAAGGTAGGTGATGTAGCGCATCCCATGGAAGAAAAACATTTTATCGAATGGATCGAAATTATTGCCGACGGCAAAGCATACAGGCAGTTCCTTAACCCGGGGCAGTCGCCCGAAGCATTCTTTAGCGTGGAAGCCGATGAGATTTTAGCTCGTGCATACTGCAATATACATGGATTATGGAAGGGATAAAACTTAAGGAGGTAATTGTGCCAAGCTGGCGATGTTCAAATTGCGGCTACATCCTTGAGGCTGACATTCCTCCTGAAGAATGTCCTTCATGTAAGGAAAAGTGTGAGTTTGTGGATAATACATGTTATATTCCTGATTGCGGATTTCAGGGAACTGACAAGTGAGGATGAGTTTCAAAACGAATAATAAAATAAAAGGGTTGTTGTGAAAAGACCGGTTGTTGATATTGGTCGATGCAGTCTATGCGATGGGTGTGTCGAGGTATGTCCTCCGGTTTTCAGTTTGAATGATACGGGTTATATAAAAGTCGCCGAGCTTTCAGATTATCCTGAATCCTGTGTTGAAGAGGCCATCAAATACTGTCCCGAGGATTGCATATCCTGGGAAAAGAATTAAAATAAATGATTTTCACAGAATAGCTTCTTTAATTACTTCAATTCCGATTCTTTCGACAAATCTGGCCATTCGTTCATGTTTTCTCGCGTTGTTTTTATAATAGTCTAATACCTTTTTAGTTAAATCAGTTATTTCATCTTTTGACAGATTTTCAGCCAGAATGTCTCCGATACGTGCGCGGTGTCCGGAATTTCCTCCTGTTATTAATGTCCAGCCTTTTCTTTTGCCAAGGATACCGATATCACGGACAAAACTCTCTCCGCATGAGAAGTGACAGCCTGATACTCCAATCTTGACTTTGGCAGGAAGATCGATTCCTGAAAAAAGTTTTTCAATTTCCATTCCGAGCCCCAAAGAATCCTGGGCTCCAAATTTGCAAACATCCGTACCCGGGCATGCCTGAACATAATGCAGGCAAAGCTCTGTAGCTTTACCCATATCCATATCAAGGTCTTTCCAGATATTATCAAGGTCATCTTTTTTTATCCCTACCAATGCAAAACGCTGGCCTGAAGTGATTTTAATTATCGGTATCTTGTATTTTCTTGCTACCTTAGCAATATTTTCCAAATGTTTTGGAGTAACAAGTCCGACCGGGGTTTTTGGAACTATCGCGTATGTTTCTTTATCACGTTGTAAAATTGCGCCTGTTGGTTTGTCAGACATAATAATTACCCCTTATTATCGTTTGTAAAAATTTCTGTAATTACTCAGGTTGTTAGGTTGATTTTCTACTTTCCAATTTCAAGTTTCAAGCCGTGAACGGCTACCAAATTTCTTTGCATACATGGCTGCGGAAAGCCCGGCAACACAGCCTTCTCCAACAGCCTTAGCCATCTGAAAAGGCGGGCCGCAGATATCTCCGGACGCATAGATTCCCTGTATGTTTGTCTGCTGCTGTTTATCGGTAATAATGTATTTGAACTTATCGGTATCCAGCTCAACACCCAGCAATGCAGCCAATTCAACGGCTCCTTTTGCTCCGGTCTCTATGAACACGCCATCTATATTAAGCTTCTGGCCATTGTCCAATATCATTCCTTTAACATTTTCTTTTCCGATAATTTCTTTAACCTTGCGCCCTGAGTGGAGAATAACCTTTGATTTTCTGATTTGATAATCAAGTTGATCAGAAACCTGTAGCTGATCTGCAACAAGATGAACTTGATCAGCATAAAAAAGAAGAGTTAATGCGCCGGAAACAGCGGCTGATTCGTTGCCGACAATAGCTACCTTCGCGCCCCTATAAAAGTTAGCGTCACAATCCACACAATAACTAACCCCTTTTCCAATAAAACTTTTTTCTCCCGGAACTCCAAGACGGTTGCGAGTCACACCCATAGCTATGATAAGAGCTCTACTCTTTATTGAATATCCGCTTTCAGTTGAGATTATGAACCAGTCTGCCTGCTGTGTTGTTTTTATGGCATCTTCATTGATAAAATGAGCTCCGGAATTCAGGGCTTGCCGGACGCCTTGCCTAAGAAGCTCTTCCCCGGAAACTTCACTTAAGCAGCAGTAATTTTCTATATGTGCTCTGTAGAGACTGGATTTATGCTTCCTGCCCAGAATCAGTACCGAGGCTTTAGCGCGGGCAGCGTGAATTGCGGCCTGAAGCCCTGAAGGTCCGGTTCCTAAGATAACAACATCGTAAGTCGTTTTAGTCATATTGTTTTCCTTATTTAACCCCCAATTTTGATTTTATGCTTTATTTTCTTTTTTCCCGCCAACCGACGGTCATTTGTTTTCCGCCCACCTTTTTTTAAAAACAGCGCAATAAATTCCTGCAACAAGCAACATTGATGAACTCGTAAAAAGTCCCGAAATCGTCATGCCGGACTTGATAAGCCTGCCCCGTACTTGATACGGGGGCATCCAGAACGCATTGAATTTACTGGATTCCGGCTTTCGCCGGAATGACGTAAAACGGTATTTTTTGACTTTTTACGAGACCATCAACATTATTACAAGTCCGAGGTGACTTAAGTCGAGAAATATAATAAAACCGGGTTCAAATCCTGAACCCCGAAGGTTTCTTATAACAAGCAGCCCTCCTGTAATTACAATGCCTGAAATTATTACTCCACGGGAATAACCGGATGATGTAATTTTGATGCTCTTTGGCTTGGAAAGCAGATAGTCGGTGATGATATATGTTATAAAGGAGAGAAACATTATCACAAAAAGGTAATGCATGTAATGGGTCACGTAAAATTCGCCAAGCCAGCCCAGCCCCGGAATATCGGCTATATAGTAACGATTGAAAATCGGCATCTGTCCGAAACCCGTTAATATTAGAAAAAAAACATTTATCAGGTAAAAATACCCTGTGATGTTTTTCTTGTCTTTCACTGTATGATCATATCTGAGATTCATTATTTTTCTTCCAGCTAAAAAAGATTTATTTACCGGATTTTGCCGTTTTGTAAAATTTACCCGCAGCAGCAGCCACACCGGCAATCGGCGCTATAATCATTGCCGCGGCAAGCTTGTTTGCATCGGCCATAGTATCTTTTACAGGATTTAAATGCGGCTTTCCGTCGCCTTTTTCAGCGGCCTTGTGGAGCTGTTGAAACGGAACCGGCGACACATAAATCGTATTGGTTCCGCCATTTTCCTTTTCGCCGTATATATAACCGTTAATCTCTTTAGCAAGCTCATGAGCCTTTTTAATTATTTTATCTCTTGTACCGATGGTCTGCACATCCTCGGGGCATACTTCTATGCACGCGGGCAGCTTTCCTTCAGCGATCCTGTTGTAACATCTGTCGCATTTAAACATCACGCCGTTTCCTGCAAGGGAAGGGAGTATATCAAGATACAGCCCAACCCCTGTCTGCCGCTGAGGAATGTGCCACGGGCATACTGCCTTGCATTTGGCTCCGCCCAGGCAATATTTCAGGATCTATCTTCGATATGCCGTTTTTAAGCTGCCTCGCGGCACCCCAAGGGCATAATTTGACACAGGCCGGGTTTGTGCAGTGCATGCAGCGTCTTGGAATCGTAATTTCAGTCTCTTTGCCGTTGATATTTACAAAAGCTCTTTGAATATACAGCCAGTTGTATGGAGTCAGGCGGTCTGTAACATCCTGTTTTTCAGACCAGTCCATTACCGGCACTTTGTCCGGATACATCTTGGAAAAAGGTTTTTTTGGAACAGGATATTTTTTTTCATTTACTTCTCTGCAGGCTTCAACACATGCTTCGCATCCTATGCATTTTCTAATATCAAGAAGGGTGGCTAACTGTTGTTTGTCGTCGGCTCCTGAAGCGTTTTCAGGTATGCCTGCTGCCGCAAGAGAACACGCTGCAACCACAGTTCCTTTCAAAAAAGACCTTCTGGATATTTTTTGAGCCATTTTTCTCTCCATGGCGAACAAACCCCTACCACTTGATGAGAGCGCTTCCCCAGGTTAACCCTCCGCCGAAAACAGGCATGCAGATCAGATGATTTTTCCTTATGCTTTTGTCGCGCACAGCTTTATCAAGAGCAATAGCGCACGATGCCGACGAAATATTGCCGTAATGTTTAATCGTCATATAGAATTTTTCAAATGGTATATTAAGTGATTTCGAGATGAATTTAAACATCCTGATGTTAGCCTGATGGGGAATAATCCAGTTTATATCATCTATTTTTACGTTGTTATGCCCGGCAGCCTCTTTTATTGATTCAATAAAGTATTTTACAGCCACCTTGAAGCTGAGGTTCGCCTCAATCAATTTCAGGCAGTGCAGTTCCTTGTCCACGCTTTCATGAGAAATAGGTGTAGTTTTAGAACCGCCGCCAGGCATCAGGAGATTTTGACCCTGAGATCCGTCTGTGTGAATGTGAGTGGATAAAATTTCATGCCCCTTGTTTGCTGCCATTGTCAGTAAAACAGCTCCGGCTCCGTCGCCCCACAGAATACAGCTATTTCTGTCTTTCCAGTTTACGGTGCGTGACATGACTTCGGATGCTACGACAAGGACATTTTTAAAGGTTTTGTTTTTAAGATATTGTTCAGCCACATTCAGGGCGAATATAAAACCTGAGCAGGCCGCAGTAATATCAAAAGTTACGGCATTTGGCGCATCCAGCCTGGCCTGAAGCCAGTTGGCGCCTGAAGGGCAGCAGGTATCAGGTGTTATGGTGGCAAGAATGATAAGATCAATATCTTTTGCGGTCATTCCTGCCGTGTCGAGGGCTATGATCGAGGCTTCATAAGCAAGATCCGAGGTTGCTACATCCGGGTCCGCGATTCTTCTTTCACTTATTCCTGTGCGTTGAGTAATCCATTCATCGGTAGTGTCCAGACCCATTTTTTCCAGGTCAAAATTTGTTAAGATTTTTGGCGGCAGATAAGAACCCGTTCCTATAATTCTTATAGTCTCCATTTATTACTGTTTCTCCTGTAAAGACAGTTAAAAATCAGCGTATTTTGGCGTTTAAGGTGTGATATCATTTTGCTTCAGAGCAGCATGTTTTACTTTTTTTGCAACACTTTTATGGATACTGAGATTCATAAAATTGGGCACACCTTCATGTTTTCTTGCCAAACCTGCAATTGCTTCGGCCGCTGCAAACTTCATCGGATAGGTGATTTTTGAAGCACGGGCATCAAGAGTTCCTCTTATGAGTCCTGGGAATACAAGACAATTATTCACTGTTCTGCCGTCTTTGGCAAATGCCGCGCCAGCGTCCAGCGCGTCATGCGGCATTATTTCAGGCATCGGATTAGCAAGAGCGAGTATAATCGGTTCTTTGTTCATGCTTCTTACCATATCTTTTGAAACCAGATTTGCCGCTGAAACACCGATAAATATATCCTTGTTTTTTATAACCTCTTTCAAAGAACCTTGTTCCATTTTTTTGTTTGTAATTTTTGCAAGAGACTCTTTATGTATATTCATTTTTTCTTTTCTCTTTTCATGGATCGCCCCTGCCGAATCACAAACAACGATCTCCTTAAATCCATATTCCAGCAGCATCCTGCAAGTAGCAATGCCAGCCGCACCAGCACCACTGATGACAACGCTGACTTTTTCTTTTTCTTTACTCAGCATCTGTAGCGCTATGATTAATGCTGCCAGCACAACGGTTGCCGTGCCATGCTGATCATCGTGGAATACAGGGATCGGCAACCTTTTCTGCAACATCCTCTCGACCTCGAAGCATAACGGCGCTTTTATGTCTTCAATCATAATCATACTGAATGTTTTTGATATAGCTTCAAGAGTATCGACGATCCGGTCGGCATTGTTACTGTCAATCAGAATAGGGGTGCAACTAACCCCCGCCATTTTATGCAGGATCACTGATTTACCTTCCATAACCGGCATGCCCGCATGAACGCCGATATCGCCCAAACCCAGAATGGCGGATCCGTTTGTGGCAATGCATATGGAATTGCCGATCGACGTAAGATCACGTACTTTTTCCGGATTTTCAAAAATGTAATTACACACCTGGGCAACTCCAGGTGTGTATATCATCCGTAAATCGCTGAGGTTGTCCATTCTTACCGTTGGCGTCACTTCTATTTTACCACTTTTGTGAATATTAAGAACCTCATCTTCAACAGAAAGTATTTTGCACTTTTTAATTTTTTCCAGCGCAGCTTTGGTTTCTTCGAATTGTTTCTGATTATCAAAAAACATGATAAGGTCTCTGGTAATATGCTGAGAGGTCAGGTCTACTTTTGTTATATCGCCCAACATTCCGCCATACTTTCCAAGTCCCAAAGCAACCTTGCCGAATGCGCCCGGTATATCATGAATTCTTATCCTGATTCTTTTTATAATCTTAAAATCGTACTTTTCAACTTCTTTTTTCATGTCGCGGAACCCCTATGATTTTTTAATGTGACTAATAATATTTTTTCCAATTATAGAAAGCAAGCGGAAATTTACACCAAACATATTCTTTACGTTTCTTCTGATTTCTGCCATAATTTTTATAACAATTTGCTTGGAAAAGCAAAAACTGATAAACTCGTAAAAAATAAAGATGCTGACTACAGGTGCTAAAGTTACTTTCCCTAAAATATTTTAAAGGATGGGCATAATGGAAATCAATGAACTAATACCGGAACATGGGTTAGATTGTCTGGGGTTGCACGATCTTGGACAGGTGTACTGGAACCTTTCAACGCCTGCTTTATATGAGCATGCCGTACATCGTTTTGAAGGCATGATAGCTCATCTTGGGCCCCTCGTGGTCAGCATGGGGCAGCATACAGGTAGAGCTGCAAAGGACAAGTATATTGTTGACGAGCCGGAGACTACCAATGACGTATGGTGGAACAAGGTCAACATGAAATACCCTGAAGAAAGGTTTAATACTATACTTAAACGCATGACGGCATATCTGCGTGGAAAATCGGTTTTTGTACAGGACTGTTTTGCCGGTTCGGACAAACAGTTTCGTCAATCGGTGAGGATCATTAATGAATATGCCTGGCACAATCTTTTTGCTCGTAATATGTTTATTCAGCAGCCATTAGACCGTGAATCCATCAGGAAATTCAAGCCTGACTTTACCGTGCTTCACTGTCCGAACTTTCACGCAGATCCGGACGAAGACGGAACACGCAGCGGAACTTTTGTGGCTATTAACATTAGTCGAAAATTTGTATTAATAGGCGGCACCGCATATGCCGGAGAAATAAAAAAATCGATCTTTTCCGCACTCAACTTTCTTTTGCCAGGCCAGCAGGTCCTTTCAATGCACTGCTCAGCCAATGTCAGTAAAACCGACCCGGATGATGTCGCCATCTTTTTTGGTCTGTCCGGCACCGGGAAAACCACACTTTCAGCAGATCCAAACAGATTACTTATCGGCGATGACGAACATGGCTGGTCTGACAACGGG
>JASEIZ010000017.1:9387-18883 GCA_030017395.1 Desulfobacterales bacterium
CAACGGGGTGTTTAATTTTGAAGGTGGATGTTATGCAAAGGTAATCGGGCTTTCCAAAGAAGCAGAACCTGAGATATATGAATGCACCCGCCGCTTCGGCACTATTCTTGAAAATGTTTCAATGAACCCGGTAACACATCGTATTGATCTGAATGATAAAAGCCTAACAGAAAACACACGCGCTTCGTATCCTCTCAAGCATATTCCAAATATTGTAAGTTCGGGAATGGCCGGGCATCCACGCAGTATTATCATGCTTACGGCAGATGCTTTCGGCATTCTGCCTCCCATTGCCAGGCTTACGCCGGATCAGGCAATGTATCACTTTATCAGCGGCTATACCGCAAAAGTTGCCGGTACGGAAAAAGGTGTAACCGAACCTACCGCCACATTCAGCGCGTGCTTTGGCGCCCCTTTTATGATGCGTCATCCTTTTGTATATGCCCAGCTGCTTGCGGACAGAATTGAAAAACATCGCGCTGAATGCTGGCTGGTTAATACCGGCTGGACCGGCGGCCCATTCGGGGTCGGATCTCGCATGAAAATCGGATACACCAGAGCACTTCTGAATGCATCCCTTGCAGGTTTGCTTGGAAAAGTCGAGATGCGGATTGATCCGATATTTGGTTTTCAGGTGCCGTCTGAAGCGCCCGGTGTTCCATCGGAAATATTGAATCCCCGCAATACCTGGTCGAATCCATCTGATTATGATGTGCAGGCAAAAAAGCTGGCCGTGCTGTTTAATAAAAACTTCCAGCAATTCAAAGATAGATCGCCGGACGGTGTTTTTGCAGCCGGTCCTGCGAAACAGACAAACCATGACTGATCCTGTCGGCAAAAGAACGTACACCTTTTTTATGCCCGGCGAAGAACGCATTTTATTGCGGCATTTCCATGCCATTGCAATCGCCGTCTTTCTGATCGTGATTTTCCTTCAGGTCTTTTCCTTGAAGACATCTGTTCCGGATGCTGTTTTGGGAGGGTTCATTCTTGTTTTGCCTATGTATTTCCTTTACTTAGTATATGGGAACCGGTTCGCCGAGTCGGTAACGCTTGATTTTGATGCGCGCAAGGTGCGCTTTTCCTTTTCCGATGAAAGGGGATCGTTTAAAAGGGATTTTCAACAAATCAAGTGGATCAATTTTAAGTTCTATCTTACGTTTGTGATGGTGGATGACGTCCGAATCATGGTAAAACGGCCGCATAATAAAAAACAGGTGTTTCAGCTACTTAAAGATGTATCCAATGTCAGCACTTCTATTTTTGGGGGATTATAGGAGCATATTTTTTTCTCATTCATAAAAACGGATATTGTCTATCCATATTATTTCCTTTACCGGAGGATTATCCCAACTTGCAACGCCGATTGACAAACCTTCAACACGGTCGAGACGCAGTATCTGATCCCCATACCTGGCCCCATGTTTTTCCGCCCCTTTCTTTATCCATCCCCTTCCAATCATCAAGCTTTCAAAAGGTATCCTTTTTTTCTTCCATTCGCCATCTATCTCAAAACTTCCCGTCCACGCATCTATTATATTAGGATCATCAGGGTTTGAGGTTAGAATGTGAATCTTACCGGTAAGCTGGGTTGTAGATTTTGCATAGAATTCTATTCCGCCGTAAAGATAAAGATCTCTTTTCTTTCCGCTTCCAAGTCTGGCAAAGATCCTTTTGCTGTTTTTTGTAAAATTAAAATCTACCTTAATGGATTGTCTCGAATTTTCAGCTCCTTCCGTAGTGTCCAGGCTTACACGATAGGCGCCTTTTTCTCTATAACCCGCAACCCACGAGGCATCGATAAAGTCCTTTTCAAAATCCTCATTCATTGAGCCTGAATCTCTCATTTCTGAAGGCTTGAATAACGGCGCTTTCATTGTGATGGCAGCCAGTGCATGGCCTGTTCTGACATTTAAAAGCCTGAGGTTTATATCCCATTCACCGCTTATCTCTGCAAGGGTTCCCGTCAGTATCAGATCTGCCATCTGAAGGTGTCCCACATTTTTGACGGCCGATTCTTCCATAAGACCGGTCATGCTCAAATTCAGTTCTTTGATGATTGTCTTTAATTTTGACCTTTCGACAACATTGAAATGTCCCGAGTCGATCAGCGCTGAGGTCAGACCCTCAAGGGTTACCCGACCAAGATCTTTTTGTTTACCGCGGATTACCTCAAAATCCACAATAGCAATGGTCTTTCGGGGTATCTTTAATTTAACCTCGGAACCAACAGGGTAGGGCAAAGGTTTTTCAGGGAAAATATCTATGGCATTTTTATGAACTTCTCTTACAACAACGGAAATCCCATCAATTTTTGTTGTGATTCCTTCAAGAAAAAGGCTTTTTTCAATAACCTGTCTTGCTATTTTGCCTATAAATGGATCTCGAGACTCATTAAATTCCGGCAACTGTAATAACAGGGAAACCGTCCCGTCTTTTGAGACGCTTTTCAGCGTTGCATTGACATACATTTGTTCAGTTTCCCCGGTCTTTTTTGCGGTCTGTATGGTTGTACATGAAAGAAATAGAAAACACATAATAACTGTCACGAAAAATATGGATAAATACATCAGCTTTTTCATGTTGTTTTTTTCCTTTCTTAATCAGTGTTTGGACGAAAACTCAGAACACCTGAAATTACAAGCAGTTAGCCTTTAGCTAATGGCTGATAATTATCGGTAATTTCTCCTTATAGCTTGAGGTATATGAAAGTATATTCTCCATCATTAATGTCGATAGTTAAATTTCCGCCTCTGGACTTTGCAAATATAATCCACGGTGGTTTACCCCCGCTGCCGCATTCGAATCTTGGATAAAACTCACCGGTTTTTCCGTTGTGCCAGGACAGCAGCATTGGATCATTACAGTATTCTTCGGCTTTTCCCTTTGCCAGGTCCTTTGCTTTCAAAAAATCCAAAGTTGGATCGGAAGTATATATCTGATAAAAATTTTCGTTAAAAAGGGCTTTCATTTTTTCCTTGTAAAAAAACCCGGATTATCCTGGTCTCACTATTAAGCGGGTTGTATTTTACTTTGTCCTGAAAAGCCTGGTTCTTTGGGCCAGGATTCTTTACTGTAATTGTTTCGATAGGCATAACCTGAGACACAATAAAATACTTTATTTAAAAAATATCAATAATAAACCTTGCTTTTGGTTTAAAAGGTGTTATTGTTGCGTTAATCAGTAAAGGTCTGTTCTTAATTGGCGGGCCGGTTTCGCTCTAAAGGAAGTACCATTTGTCAAAATGGCACCCTGAAGTCTGGGACCATGAGAATTTTTTGAAAAGGAGGGTGTTTAATTATGGCTAATGGAATTGTAAAATGGTTTAATAGCGGTAAAGGGTTTGGTTTCATTGAGCAGGAAGATGGTCCGGATGTATTTGTCCATCATTCAGCAATCAATGCAACCGGTTTCAAATCTCTTAATGAAGGCGACCGAGTTACCTTTGACATCGAGCAGGGTCAAAAAGGTCCTGCTGCAGCAAATGTCGTTACGGTTTAGACCAGTATTTTTGAGTTAAAAAAAGGCATTCCATCAAATTATGAGGGGATGCCTTTTTTATTTTGCTTCCTAAAGATTTCCGATATTGCTCGCGATCTTTCTTACCCTGTCCATAATATCCATAATATCCATATTCAAAAGCCGCCTGTCTTTCATGATGATTTTTCCGTCGATTATACTTGTTGAGATATCCGATCCTGATGCCGAATAAACTATATGTGAATAGCAGTTGTACATGGGGGTAAGGTGAGGTTTATTAGTGTCCAGGATAATAATGTCTGCGCATTTGCCGACCTCGATGGAGCCGGTTTTGTTTTCAAGACCGAGCAATTTTGCGCCATCTATAGTCCCCATTCGCAGTACGGTCGCCGCATTCATGGCCGTTGGCTCCATTGTTTTAAGCTTGTGAATCTTGGCGGTTGTATCCATTTCCAGTAAAAGATCGAGATTGTTGTTGCTTGCGCAGCCATCTGTTCCAAGTCCCACTATGATCCCTTGTTTCAGCATTTCCGGAACAGGCGCAACACCCGCCCCGAGTTTCATACTGCTTTCCGGATTGTGCGATACTTTTACGCCGCAATCGGCAAGAATTTTGATTTCATCTTCATCGACAAAATTGCAGTGAACAGCGATTGTAAAATCGTCAAGTATGCCCAGGCTGTGAAGATGACGCACGGGTGTATTTCCATATTGCTGTTTGAGTTCTTCCACTTCACTTATGGTTTCAGACAAATGGGTTAAAAAAAGCGCTTTGCTGTTTCTTGCAATTTGTTTAATATCCTTAAGCGTCTTGGGGGAACAGGTATAGGGCGCATGACAGAACATGGCCGGAGAAATCAGGCTGGAAACATCATGCCATTTTTCAATAAAAGATTCAGCAATTTTTATGTTGCTTGCGGAATCAGGATTGTCGGGCGCGGGAAAATCGACAAATCCCTGACAGCAAACAGCCCGCATCCCGGTATCTTTTACCGCCTGAGCCACGCTGCTTTCAAAAAAATATCCGTCGCAAAAGGTTGTTGTGCCGGAGAGAACCATCTCGGCTATTGCCAGCATGGCTCCATAATAGGCCGTGTCTTTGTTTAAATGTTTTGATTCTGCCGGGAAGATGTAGTTTTTCAGCCAGTCGTTCAGAGGAATGTCATCGGCAATTCCCCTGAAACATGTCATCGGCACGTGGGTGTGAGTATTGATAAGGCCTGGCATGACAATCGATTTTGAAGCATCTATAACCTCTCCGGCCTTATAAGGATTTGACTGCGGATCGTAACCGGCATCAATAAAAACTATTTTTCCATTCCTGATACCTATTGCCGGATTTTCAATAATTTCCATTGAACCCGACATGGTAAGCAGGATGCCGCCTGTTATCAAAATATCTATATTATTCCTATTCCTCATCGCTTTTAAAGACCCTGCAAGATTTTCTATTCCAAGAACCCGAAAATATAAGTAAAATATATAACGTTGTTGACCACGTTACTAATCAAAAGAAAATTGTCTGTTTTTGCATGTTAACTACTCAGGTTCACGGTTCCACGGTTCACGGTTCAGGGTTAGAGAGCTATGAAATCGGAAGCTAACCTCTCTTTCATCAGTTTAATCTTGAATTTTGAACCACGGAACTTTGAACCCGAACAGTTATGAAATATGAAGAGATTAAGGCAACCCTGAACCCTGAACCCTGAACCCTGAACCCTTATGAATTCGGCTTTTTACGAATTCATCAACAAAGGACAGGCTTATCTTTTCGGAAAGTATTTTTTCCTTGTAAAGAAGGGCAAAAAAACTTTCAAGACCTTTTATTTGAATGGGTCCGAGATCGCAGCACAGTCTGTCATAATATTTTTCAGACACATCAAGGCTGATTCCAAGCTTTGATGAAGCCGATGCAGCGATTTGTTTGATATGTTGATCGCCATGTTTTTTTGAAATATGAAAAAGGTCGATTATTTCAGATAACGCATCCGGCCTTTTGTGCGCAAATGATTTTTGTACCGCCCATACGGCGAATACAAAGGGAAGGCCGGTCAATTTCAGCCACATATTTCCCGTGTCATATATATAATCATAGTGATCGCTCCATTTTTCCTTAAGCGCCGAATCTCCTATGATAAGGGCTGCATCGGCATTTTTGGGGATATCGCGGGGATGCCCTATGGCATTGATTTCAAAAACCGGTTTTACCTTTTTTATGATGAAAAAAAGCTTTAAAAGCTCAACTGCCGTGGCAGACTCGTCGATTAGAATTACTTTTTTGTTATTAAGCTTTTCAAGCGGATACCTGCTGACAAGGATAACGCTTATTACATCTCCGAAACATGCGATTGAAAGATCGGGCAGCAGCAGCCAATCCTTTTGATGCCGGGCATAAGCCACGGAAGAGATAGGGCTTAAGTCGATGTCCCCCTTTGCCAGCATGTTGTTTAGAACCGATGGGGGAGCAGTTACCATATTGATCCATTCAGGTTTTAGCCCCCTGTCAAGTCCATAATATACAGGCGCAGCATTTACATAGCTTATCCGTCCGATCTTGACCGGTGATTGCTTACGATATTGTTCAGGTTTGTTTTTCATTGTTTACAATTGTTTCCAGAAGACTTGGTTTGTCTCTAACATTTATTGGAACATAAATAAACCGATCACGCTTTCCGGGGTCTAATGTGCCGAACCTGTCTGCAACTCCTAAAGCTTTAGCGCCGTTTATTGTTGCCATTGCCAGTATTTTAGACGGCGGAACCAAAGGAAATGCATTGGTTATAAATGCCATTTCATCGAACATATTTAATGAATCCACACAAGCCAAACTGTCTGTGCCAAGACATGGTTTTAATCCGGCAGCCAGCATTCCTGTGAGATCGGGCAGCCTTTGATGAAGATAATAATTGCTTCTCAGGCACAGGCATGCGCAAACATTATAACGCGCAAGTATTTCAAAGTCATCTTTATCAGCATGTATCAGATGAACAGCTATTGTTTTTTTATCAAGAAGCCCCAGGCCGTCAAGATATTTTACAGGGCTTTCCACAGGCAAACCCCAGACTGAAAAGTCTATTCCTCTTTCCGTGAGAAAGTCAGCCCATTCGCCTTTTCCGGTTGATAAAAACCGGATTTCATCTTCCGACTCTGCGACATGTATTGAAAACGGAAGATTATTTTTTTGAGCGGCATTTTTTAAATTTATTAAAAATTCAGGCGCCGTGGTGTGTGGAGCATGCGCCGCCAGCGAGGTTGTAAACCCACCTTTTTTTTCATTGCATTGTGTTGTTGCAAGAGAATTGTTTCCAAGATATTCCTTGAACCATATACCTGACATGCCGGAATTTTCTAAAATATCCTTTGTAATGCCCAGGGAAGATATCTCTCCGACAACCCTTGTGCCTGTTTCAATCATCTCATTTATGCCCTGTTTTGCGTCTGTGAGCAGATTTTCCGTCTTTTCTGAATCACGCAGGTTTATTAATTGCCTGACCCACGGCCTGAATCCATTGTCAAACGCCACCCGTCCATTTAAGGCGCACAGTTCGAGATGTGTGTGCGCGTTGACAAGAGCAGGCATAATAGCGCCGGGGCCGTGATCGATAACATGATCGCCGTTTGAATGCCCCTGGCCGACCTCTTCAATCAGCCCGTTACAGACACGCACATATCCATTCTTTATTATTGTCCACGGGTCAACCAGTATCCATCCCGCCCTGTGTGTTATCCTCACCATATAGCCCACATATTGTGTTTTGCCGTTATTTGAGATTAAATATTCCAAAATGATTTAATCGCATCCGAATCTATAGCATATTGCGCTATCTGCAACAAAGAATAATTTAATCTCTTTTTCATGCCGATATCAATGAGTTTGCCTACAAACTCCTGTTTCTGGATGTTGGGCTTATGAATCATTTGTGCGGAGATGTGATTCTTTTATTCATTACCTGTTCCGGTGTTGTTTGGGGGAATTTCTTTTGCGCTATTCAGCAGAGTATCCAGCGGGCTTATCGGCGCTTTCGACATGTTTCGCAGAACATGGGTATAGATCATAGTTGTTTCGACATTTTTGTGACCGAGAAGTTCTTGTACTTCGCGAATATTCACTCCGTCCATCAGCAAATGCGTCGCAAAACTATGGCGCAGGGTATGCACGGTCGCGTGTTTTACTATTCCCGCCTTCCTGACAGCTTTCGCAACAATTTTCTGAATAGAACTGGGGCTGATGTGATGCCGGCGTACCTTCCCGGAGCGAGGATCGACAGAGAGTGCCGCGGAGGGAAAGACATACTGCCAGCTCCAATCTTTTGCCGCATTCGAATATTTTCTGTCGAGCGCTTCCGGCAGATATACCTCACCAAAGCCTTTTTGGATATCGACCTCATGTATTTTCTTAACTGACTTCAAATGTTCACGCAGCGATTTTTTAATTGCCTCCGGCATCACCGTTATCCTGTCTTTATCACCTTTGCTTGCTCTGACAATGATTGAATTTAATCCGAAATCAATATCCTGCACCCGCAGCCGGGCAACTTCCATAAGCCGCATGCCTGTGCCATATAAAACATGAACCAAAAGACGGTCCTTTTCTTTTAACTGTTGAAGCAGGCTATAAACTTCATTTTGTGTCAGCACGGAAGGCACCTTTGGCCCTCTTTTGGCTCGCACAGTTTGACTCAGATCATAAAGATCAATTTTGAGAACCTCGCGAAATAAAAACAACAGCGCGTTGAAAGCCTGATTTTGAGTAGAAGATGACACTCTCTGCTTGATCGCCAGGTGACCCAGGAAATCCCGGACATCCGTTTCATCAGCGCCCTGCTTTTGCCAATTCTTTTGTTTTGTAATTGTCAAATAATCGTGGAAACGCTGGAACCAGGCAATATATGTCCGTTCAGTGCTATAGGCATAATGCTTTATTCGCAATATTTCACGAATTTGCTTTAGGACTTCTTTATAATCCGGAAACTTTTTGTCATAAGCGGCTTCTGTATTTGGTGAAAGCTTCGCAGAATTACCGGATAGAAAATGATTGATATAAAGATTAATGGCGTTGTCAGCCTGAGTTATTTGCCACTCCTGCATTTTTTTATCTTTTTTTATGGAATCAAGAAACATTTGTCTTCTTAAGTCCAGTTTCTTATCCTGTTGCTGGTTGGAATAGTTAAGAAATTTGCTGACCCAGTAGGCATAAAAAGGCGCCTGGTTTTCCGGCACCAGTTTGCGCTGGGCGATAAATTTTTGAAACTCCGGCAAAATATTATTCATCTTCCCGCTCCCGACAATGCAAATCATTGAAGATTCCCCGCCGCAAGCAGCGGGGAATGCGCTCGCTTTTGCGGTTCAGTCTGGCTGTTATTTGAGAATAACGCTTTCTTATGCGCATTACGTTTTTTCCGATAATAAACCTTTTTTATATAAAAGCTCAATAAAAATTATTTGATTTTAATAAAATATTATCGTACAAAATTTAACAAACACAACAAACAGTTTTTTAAACTGGTATATTAAAGATTACGTATATTAATTGTTCGATTTTTAAAATGATTAAACTAATTGATCTAATAGAATTATCTGGAATTAACCTTGGCCATTATAAAATTCATTGTGCCACTGGTAAAAAAACATCCCCTTTGGAAGCGTTTTTTGATGGTAAATTTAAGGAATGGCAGGAATCACAAAACCAACGCAACTTTCAATGTGAACAAATTTTATCTCTGATTCATCTTGGAAAAGATAAATGGTTGTTTGCAGGAATCTATTCCGTTCATGGCTTTAAAGAGCGTAAGGAGGGAAAACGAATACGGTATTATTATTCTACAACCGAGTTGAAAGGACTTGAACATCTCGCTGGGCATGCCATAATTAAGTTTGAAAAAAAATTCCGCGCATCTTATCTCGTTGGTAAAAAACATTCTGACAACCTTATAATTACAGAAATTCGCGATAAAAGAATGTCTGTTGGAGAATTTCCCGGCTATAATTCCGTTTTGCTTTCCTACCGCCTTTTAT
>JASEIZ010000180.1 GCA_030017395.1 Desulfobacterales bacterium
ACTATCTGGACTCCGGTTTTCACCGGAGTGACGACTTTTTACGAGTTCATCAAAAACATATTGCCATCAAATTTAGACAGATTAGTTTTTAAATTGTCGCCTCTCACGACAATTTAAAAAAATAAATTTCTTTGCGTCCTCTGCGGCTCTGCGGTGAAAAATCCCTAACCCCCAGCCCCTGGCCACTGATTTATCTCTCACATAATTCAACCAAAACCCCGTTTGTTGCTTTTGGGTGCAAAAAAGCTATTTTTGCGCCTCCCGCCCCTTTTCTCGGTTTTTCATCAACAAGCCTTACACCTTTTTTCTTTAATTCTTTTAAAGCCTCTTCTATGTTTTCAACACGCAAGGCAATGTGATGTATCCCTTCTCCCCTCTTTTCCAGATATTTCCCTATAGGCCCATCAGGGTCGGTGGTTTCAAGCAACTCGATCTCACTTTCTCCGATCGGAAAAAAAGTGGTAATAACCTTCTCCTCTGCCATTGCTTCAGAGTCTTCGAGCCAAAGTCCAAGGACATCGCCCCAAAATTTTTTCCCTTTGGTTATGCTCTTTACCGCTATTCCAAGATGATCAATCTTCAACACTTTCATAAAATCTCCTTTTTATATAATACGTTACCACAAAGATCTCAGAGCACATAGAAAAAACAATCACGTCTCTTTTGAAGCTCCCCGCCGCAAGCAGCGGGGAATGCGCTCGCTGTTCAGTTCGATATTCGCTGTTGGACATTCGATGTTCATCTTTTTTTCTTCTCAATCTCATAACACTTAACACCTAATAGCTAACCGCGCAAAGGCAGTTTTATGGTAAAAGTAGTCCCTGTTCTGCCGTGGGAATTCTCAGCATAACTGGTAAAGGTCAGGCTTCCCCCATATCCGGCAACAATGCCATAACTGACGAATAAACCAAGACCTGTGCCTTCCCCCTCCGGCTTTGTAGTAAAAAAGGGTTCAAATATATGGCTCATATGTTCCTCTTTAATTCCGACTCCGTTATCCTGGAACTGAATGACGGCGTTTTGTCCGCTGTTTTCCATTCTTGTACTGATGGTAAGTGTGCCTCCATAAATCATAGATCCGGCCCCATTTTTTATTAAATTCAGGAAAACCTGCTGCAACTGACGTGAATTCCCCCTGACCTGTGGTATATCGTGGGCCAAGTCCAGAACCAGATTGATATTTTGCTTCTTAAGGGCAGGCTCGACTACTCTGATTATTTCCTTAAGGCTGATATTTAAATCAGCATATACCGGTTCCTCTCCACCAGGGCGCGCAAAGCTTAAAAGATCCCCGATGATTCCTTTGCAATGGAGGCTGTGCCGCTGTATTGTTTTGATATCTTCATATAGCTGACTATTTTTAGGCGCCTTATCCAGCAAGAGATCGCAAAGACCTAATATAACCCCTATCGGGTTATTAATTTCATGAGCTACGCCG
Source organism: Desulfobacterales bacterium (assembly GCA_030017395.1). GTDB lineage: Bacteria > Desulfobacterota > Desulfobacteria > Desulfobacterales > ETH-SRB1 > Desulfaltia. The sequence goes on from JASEIZ010000180.1 coordinate 1,439, forward strand.
GCCGCGAGAGTCCCTACAGAAGCCAGTTTTTCGGCATTGATAAGCTGTGCCTCCATCTTTTTCTTTTCGGTAAGATCCCTGCCGATGCACAATACCGAGGTTACTTCCCGCTCTTCGTTTCTTACAGGCATGAACTCGGCACTTATCCATGCCTCGCGGCCATTCTCTTTAAGCACCAACTCTCCGCCAAAGCTTTTTTCGAATTTATAAACCTGCCTTACCAGCCTGAGCTGCTTTTCGGCGATTCTCGCTGGAAACAGGTCAGAGATATTTTTGCCGATAAAATCTTCAGGTTGACCGTCAAAAAATCCGGCTGTAAAGCTGTTCATGGATTGAAAAACGCCGTCTGAGTCAACAGCAAAAATAAAATCTTCCGCGCTCTCAATCAGAAAACGATATTTTTCTTCTGTTATTGTAAGTTTGCGTTTTTGTATAACAACCTTTTCCTGCAGGACACGAGACCGCTTTACTTCTATCATGACCAGGAGCGCCGCGTTCAACAAAACAACAACAACTATTACCACCTGTAACAGGAAATGCCACAAGTAGCCTGAATGAATGGGCTTTTCTATTTCAGACGCGGGCGTTACAACGGCTGCTGACCAGTTTTGAGGCGGGTTGCCGGATACAACAATCGGGCAATAGGCTATCAGCTTCTTTATTTCTCCGCGAACTCCACGATGCCGGCCGGAAATATACCAGCCTGTGCCCTCCCTGCCGTCTAACATCTTTTTTCTTTGATCAAAAATGATCTTTTCAGAGGGAACATAAATGTCCTGGTTTGGGTATTCAGCAAAAATATTTTTGCCCACGGATTCGGGTTCAGGATGAAAAAGGAGAGTCCCGTTCTGATCGATGATCCACACATAGCCTGTTTCTCCGGGATGAATTTTTTTCAAAAGGGGAGTAACGAATGAGGATACATTGACTGTAAAAACAAGCAGTTTCCTGGAATCGGCATCCAGGATTTTCGCCAGCTTTACACTTATGCCGGATGGTTCGATCTGTGGCATGGAAACCATGACTTCACTAACGTTTCTTTTATCTGGATGCAGTCCGTTGTACCACCCGGGAGCAATAGCCTGATTTTCTGATCGATATCCATGAGAATTATATATATGGACATTCTTTTCATCGAGATTAAGAACATCAATCTCTGAAACACCGGAATCAAAAAGACCTATGGCTGCATTCCGGATAAATTCATGATTATCACCGTATGTTCCGGAAATATTCTTGCTGAGAAGAATAATCTCCCCTTTTAACAGGTTAATTTGCCTTTCAATAAAAAAAGAGACATTCTGAGCAATGATCAGTTGTTCCTCGGTAAACTGTCTGCCCACCACTCCTTTCATGTCCCTGATAGACAAAAAACCCAAAATCAAAGCAATTGCCATAGAGACTATGGAAACCATAACCACAACGATAATGCTCCATCTTCTTGTTTTATAAGCCTTATCAACGGCCATGGCTGGCTCCGTTCAGGGTTCAGGGTTCAGGGTTCAGGGTTCATCAAAAATTATCAGTTGAGAAGATTTCTGTCAAGAATTTACCGGCATGAACGGTTACGTATTATCGTAACTGTTTACGGTTTACAGTTATCGGTTCACGGTTGAAAAAACTGTGAACTGTGAACCGTGAACTGTGAACGGTTACATCTTTTGCAACCGCATATAAAATCGAGGAAAATTCTTGACAAATATTTATGTTTTTAATATGGAACATACGGTTTTTACTCTACTCGCAACAAGCTAAAAAACTATTTTTAAAAAATGTGTTGGGTGTTAAATGCTTGATAAGACAAACAGAGCCATTTACTTTAACCTAACACCTAACACCTAACACCTAACACATGCAACACGGAGGGAATCATGGGAACTGGACTTTTGTTGGTTTACGTAGTTTTTTTGTGTTTTATGGTTATGGGCTTTTGCCTGGTTTTTGTTAACGCAGTCGAGTATTTCGGGGGTCAGATAGGCATGAGCGACACGGCAGCGGGCAGCATATTAGCCTCATTCGGGACCGCGACACCGGAAACCCTGGTGCCGCTGATAGCCATCCTCTTTGTCGGTTCCGGTGCTGCTGGCGGCGGAGGCCACGGAGAGGAGATCGGCATAGGGGCGATTTTGGGCGCTCCATTCATGCTTACCACCGTAGCGCTCGGCGTGGTCGGCATTTCCGGCGCGATCGGAGTCTTTACAAAATCCCGGACAAGTCCTAACCTCATGTTAGAGCCGGGCATCCTCAGAAACTTCAAATACTTTTTCACCTTTTATCCTCTTGCCATTATCGCGGGCCTTATCCACAGCAGAACGCTGAACATCATTCTGGGCATAGGCCTTTTGCTTGGCTATGCTTATTATGTATGGCAAACATTAAAACTGCCTGAAGCTGAAGGAGAAAAAGAGGAGGAGGAACACGCGAGCCTCTGGTTCAATAAGATCTTCAAGTTTAAAGAACCCCCTCTGTGGCTAACCATATTACAAATGCTTGTCGGTTTTGTCATGATGGCGTATATTATCTATGTCTTTGCGGCAAAACTTGGCGACCTGGCTGTTGCTCTCGGCATTCCGGCTGTTATTCTCTCCCTGATTGTTGCACCCCTTGCAACCGAGCTGCCTGAAGTGGGCGGGGCAAGCATATTCTGGACACTCCGGAAAAAAGATACCCTGGCCCTTGGCAATATCACCGGCGCCATGGTTTACCAGTCCTCGATTGCCGTCTGTATCGGACTTTTTCTTACACCATGGGTCCTGACCAAGGATATTGCCATCAGTATCGTCCTGGCTCTCCTTTCAGCCGGGATCATGTTTGCCTATTATCTGATAAAAAAAGGTCTGTCCTGCTGGATAGTCATGGTAGGAAATGTTTTTTATGTCATATATCTGATATATATATTATAAAGCGGCAAAACCCGCTAAAGACTATAGTAACCGTTCACGGTTTACAGTTATCGGTTCACGGTTGAAAAAACCATGAACCGACAACCGTGAACGGTTACTTATTTAATAACATCTTGATATAGTTTGACTAATAGCTAAAAGCCAAAGGATATCAGATGCTCATTGCTCACCGAAAAAACCGTAATTTATAACCTTTGAACCCTGAATCTTGATGGCTTCGTAAAAAGTCAAAAAATACCGTTTTACGTCATTCCGGCGAA
>JASEIZ010000181.1 GCA_030017395.1 Desulfobacterales bacterium
CAAAGCTGGGGCAGAGGACAATATCTATAAATTTGTTGATATGTTTACCCGACGTGTGAAAAATGGACAGCATTTTCACCAGCCCTATTTCGGTTGCCGGGAGTGTATTGCTGAAATTCTTTCTCCCATAGAAAAGCCGGAAGAGCGGACAATTTCCATATCCAAAGAATTTGGAATTATGCTTTGGGATATTGAATTCGGAGGTGGGGAGAAACGGCAAAACACACCTCTCTTTTTTAATGCGAAAATGGAAAAAGGGGAAATGGAAATCCCATTGCATCCAATCGGTTGGGAGGAGGTGGCGTATGATATTGAAAGCGCTTTATGATTTAGCACAACGGGAAGAGCTTGTTCCGGATTCTGATTTTGAGATCAAGCCGGTCGCCTGGGTCATTCGAGTGGGTGATAGTGGACGCTTTTTGAGTATTGAACCGTTGAAAGAAGCAGAAAAGCTTCCTGAAGGGTCAAAGAAAAAACCAAAAATGTTAGGCACGCCAAAATTAGTTCCTAAGCGATTACCCAGTCGTTCAGGGAAACACCCTCAGGCTGAATTTTTTGTCGATAACCCGTTGTATGTTTTGGGCAAATCAATTCCTGCCGAGAAATATAAACCTTTGGTTTGTAAGACACGCCAAGGTATGTTTGCCGATAGAATAAAGCCATGCGCAGAAGAATCAGGTGATAATGCGGTCAAGGATTGCACATTGTTTTTACAAAAACATGCACGTGGTGAATTAGAGGTCGCAATACCTTCGGAGATGAAAGGAAATGACCTGATTGCCTTTTCTTATCAAACGGAAGAGTCATTTGTCCATAAGAGGCCGGCTGTTATTGAATATTGGAGAAAAATTAATGCGGATAGTCTTAGAGCGCAAGAGGGTTCCGTGTGCCTCATTACTGGAGAATTCTGCACACCTGCCAAAAAGCATAAAAAATTAAAAAATGTACCTCAAAAAAAAATCAGCGACATAGCTTTAGCGCCTTGTAACCAACCTGCCTTTGAAAGCTATGGCTGGAAGGAAGCTGCCAATGCTGTGATTGGCGAGGAATCTTCCGATTTTGCAATGACAGCTTTAAACCGTCTTTTGCATCCCAATCCACCTGATCCGCAAGATCCGAATCAGACCTTATCAAAGCAAAATATACATTTAAGCTCAGATACGGTGGTTTGTTATTGGACACGAAACAAGAGTGCGTTGTCCGATTCTTTTGGTTTAGCCATTGAGGTGGATGAAGAAAAGGTCGAAGCGAAACCTGCGCAGGTTGCGGAGATGTATAAAAGCCTTTGGAAAGGCATCCCCTATAAATTGGACAAACCTGATGAATTTTACTCTTTGGTTCTGTCAGGTGGTCAGGGTCGGGCAACGGTGCGGGATTGGATAGAGTCGAACACACAGCATGTGGTGGATAGTCTGGCACAATACTTTGAAGACTTGAGAATTGAGCGTTGTTGCCCCCCGCCCAAAAAAGGAAAACATCCTGAAAGCTTCTCGCTGCCTTTGTTGCTTGAGTCGCTTGCTGATCCGAAAGACCGCCGGAAAGAAGGCATCCCTTCTGCGATCGGTGCACAGTTCTACCGGGCATCAATTGACAAAAAACTATTGTTTCCACAACCGGCATTTAGCCGGGCAATTTTGCGTTATAGAGCTGAATTGGGAAAGGAAGGCGATGAGAAAAAGGGCTGGTTTGTAAAGAATTGGAACGATGCCAGAGCGGCGATCATTAAAGCATATCTAAATCGAAAACATCGGAAAGAATCAAAACAAAAGGAGGTGTTAGAAAAAATGAACCCGAATTGTGCAGATAAAGGGTATTTGCTCGGACAGCTTATGGGCGTGCTGGAGAAGTTACAGACAGAGGCCTTGGGGAGTGTTAATGCGAGTATTGTTGATCGTTATTTCTCTGGAGCCTCTGCGTCTCCCAAAAGCGTATTTGGAAGTTTGCTTAGAAACGCACGACATCACGCCCGCAAGGCTAAAGATGAATCAAAAAACAAAGGACAAATATTTAATTTGGAACGATTAATTGACCAAATTTGCAGCCAGTTTGATGTTTCTTTGAAGAAAACAGAGGATCCAAAAGCCGTCTATGAGAATGGATTCCCTTCATATCTTTCCCAAGAGCAACAGGGAATGTTTGTTTTGGGATACCATCAAATGCGCAAATGGCTGTGGATGACACGCGAAGATCGGGATATCTGGAATGCTGAGCATTCCGATGCTTCCCGTGCATATTTGTGGGGAAAGAAGGAAAATAATTTAGAAACGTCAACTGAAGAAAAAGGAGAAAATCAATGAGTGAGGCTATCAAAAATCGTTATGAATTTGTTTATCTGTTTGATGTAAATAAAGGAAATCCAAATGGGGACCCAGATGCTGGGAATGCTCCTCGTCAGGACTATGAAACCGGGAAAGGCTTAGTTACGGATGTTTGCTTGAAACGAAAGATTAGAAACTATGTTGATATCACGAAAAACAACCAGGCTCCTTATGAAATCCATGTGAGAGAAGGCGCTTTTCTTTCAGAGCATCATAAACGTGCACATTTGGCGATTGAAAATGAAACGATACAGATGATTATTCCTGAAGATTTGGTAGTTGAGTTTAAAGCATTTGAAGCATATCCGGATGGAATCGTTTTTTCTAATAAGGATGGCGAGCGGCCATGCTTGATCTTGTCTTTAGCTGGACTGGAAGAAATAGGGAAAAAGGCTAAGGCTCTGAAAGAAAAAAGTAAACAGGCAGATGCCGAGAACACGAAACTGATATCGCCCGCCGCAAAAGCAAAGCTTCGTGAATTGTTCATAGATTCAAAGGAGAAAAAAGCTGCGCAATGGATGTGCAAAAACTTCTTTGACGTGCGCACGTTTGGAGCAGTTATGTCTACGGGTGATATGCGATGCGGACAGATTAGAGGGCCTGTCCAATTTGGATTTGCGGAAAGCATTGATTCAATTGTGGGGAAAGAAATATCAATGTCGCGGACGGCTGCAGTAAGTGTAGATGACCCTGATCAAAAAGGGTTAGGTGCTCGAAAATCAATTGTTCCTTATGGGTTGTATCGGGTTCATGGATATATTTCTGCGCATCTATCAAGTCAGACTAACTTTTCAGAGGATGATTTGAAAATACTGTGGTCTGCGCTGATGAACATGTTTGATCAAGATCCTGCCGCTGCTCGAACCGGGATGCACGCTCAGAAGTTGATTGTTTTTAAACATGTTGGAACTGATAAAAATGAAAAGCAAAAAAATGAACAAGCAAAACTAGGATGTGCGCTGGCGCATAAATTATTTGAAATGGTAAATGTTGAATTAATCAATAAAGACAAGCCTCCACGTTCTTTTGCTGATTATAAAAAGATTGACTTTGCGGATATAAAATCTAAGTCAATAGCGATAGGCGTTGAAGCAATCGAAATGCTGTAGCCATGAAGGAGGAAGCTGGCATGTTAAAATGGGATATGACCAGATGGTGCAGGCGGCTCGCAGAGGTAAACAAAATTACGCCTACGGCGACAGAAGGCTGCATGGCCTCCGGAACTTGTTCGGGGCGACTGTGAGGCCTGGGAGATATTTATTCTTGATTGACAGGAGGGGTGATGAAAACATCCCAGAAGACTGAATAGGAATGCCATAAGCGATTGAAGGAAAAAAGTAGCAACGTGGAGCAATAACAATGACTCGAAAAGCAGCAAGAAAAAACGAAGACACAAATTCCGATCTCGGCGAAATCGTATTGTATCAGTCTGAGGACGGACAGGCAGCACTGGATGTCCGTCTTCAGGATGAAACCGTATGGTTGACCTTAAACCAGATGGCGGAGTTGTTAGATAGGGACAAATCCGTTATTTCCCGTCATCTTGGGAATATTTTCCAGACCGGTGAATTGGCAAGAGAAGCAGTTGTTGCAAAAAATGCAACAACTGCCTCGGACGGTAAGACATACCAGGTCGATTACTATAACCTGGATGCCATTATTTCCGTGGGCTATAGGGTAAATTCCAAACGCGGCACCCAGTTTCGTATCTGGGCTACCACCATTCTAAAAGACTACCTGGTGCGTGGTTATTCGCTTAATCAGCGCAGACTGGTCGAGAAAGGCGTGGAAGAGGTGCGGCAGGTTTTGAGTCTGCTTGCAGGCACTCTGGAAAGTCATAACCTTGTCAGCGAAGAAGGACTGGCTGTATTGGAAGTTGTCAACCGCTATGCAAGAACATGGCAGCTTCTTCTGCAATATGACGAAAACAATCTGCCGGCTCTGGAGACAAAACACGTTGCCAAGTCCGGCTTGGAGATTGATAATGCCCGTCAGGCAATTGCTGCCTTGAAAAAAGAATTAATGGTCAGGAAAGAAGCGAGTGAAATTTTTGGCCAGGAACGTGGTAATGCTCTTGCCGGAATTATCGGAGCAGTGCGGCAAACGTTTGGCGGTGAAGATCTTTATCCAAGTGTTGAGGAAAAGGCGGCTCATCTCCTTTACTTCGTGATCAAGGATCATCCTTTCACGGATGGTAACAAGAGGATCGGCTCTTTTCTCTTTCTGTTGTTTCTC
>JASEIZ010000182.1 GCA_030017395.1 Desulfobacterales bacterium
ATAGCAAACTTCCTTACGGTCGCTGCGAAGCACTGCCGTCAGGCAGAACATTCCCTGCTTTACCCCTACTTTGCAAGTTCTTCTAACCCGACGCGGTTAACCAGCCTGATATTGGCGCCTTCTTCCTCGACAAGCTTTCTGATCTTCATGTTTCCCAAGGCCCTTGACAGTGATTCCGGACCTGTGCCCAGGAGATTGGCAAGCTGGAACTTTGAAATGTTAAGTTTTATAACATCTTTGTTACCCTGTTCTTGCGAGAGATAAAGCATATAGGCGGCCAGGCGACCGGGTATTTTTTTAAGGGAAAGATTTTCTATCTGGATAGTAAATTGACGGAGCCGCATTGAAAGAAGCGCCAGAATATTCATCGTTAGAGATGGATTGTTTGTTATGAGATTTATGAATTTTTCCCTTGGAAAAAACAAGAGATGGCTTTTTGAGATTGCCTGGGCATTGGCGGGAAATGATTTTCCTGAAAAGACGGGAACAGCGCCGATAGTTCCCCCCTCTTTAACAATGTGTAAAATCTGCTCTTTTCCTTCGGAAGAAACCTTATATACATTTACACTTCCCTCGATCACAAGATAAAAACCGGTACCCTCATCTCCGTCAAAAAAGATTATCTCGCCTTTGTTGAAATGTTTGTCAACCGATATTCTTTTGATTTTTTCGAGGTGGTCCTCGGGCAACCCTCCGAAAAGCTGGCTTTTAAGCAAGATATCATGCACTTTTGTCATAATTTTAATCCTTTTTGGAAAAATATCACCTCTTCTTAACATAAGTCAAGGTTATGCAATGTTCTTTGAGATAGTTTGGGAATAAAGGATATAACCAATCAATCTTAAACAAGTAGGAAATCACATGTTTTGTTATCAATGTCAGGAAACAACAAAAAACACAGAGTGCACCGTAAAGGGAGTCTGCGGCAAGAGCGAAGAAACGGCGAATCTTCAGGATCTTCACAACGGGAATGGCGGGTTATCCGGGAGTTAAGCATATCCCTGAAATGATAAAAGGAGCATAATTTCCAATAAGGTGATTCTATGAAAACAGTACGTAAAATAATTGAAATTGATGAAGAGTTGTGTGACGGGTGCGGGCAATGTGTGCCGGGTTGTGCCGAAGGTGCCTTGCAGATCATTGACGGCAAGGCACGGGTCGTTTCAGACATATATTGTGATGGCCTTGGCGCCTGTATAGGAGAATGCCCCACCGGGGCGCTTCGGATAATCGAACGGAAAGCAGCACAATTTGATGAAAAAGCGGTAGAACTGCACCTTGCGAAAAAAGCTCTACCTGTCATGCCATGCGGATGCCCGTCAACTAATGTCCAGACCTTTGGAACAGCTACATCCTGCCAGAAGGCAAACAAACCTGCCGATATCGGCGAAAGAGGTGGAGAATCAGCTCTTACCCACTGGCCTGTTCAGATACGGCTTGTACCCGCGAGCGCCCCTTTTCTCAAAGGAGCCGACCTTATTGTGATTGCAGACTGCACGGCCGTCGCCTTTCCCACCCTTCACCGAGATCTGTTGAAAGGGAAAGTAGTCATGATGGGATGTCCGAAATTCGACGACGTACAGGATTATATAAACAGGTTTGCGGATATTTTCAGAACTGCTGACATTAAGAGCGTAACCACCGTTGTCATGGAGGTTCCCTGCTGTTCCGGCCTTCCCATGATAGTGAAAAAAGGGATGGAGGCAGCGGACAGGAAAATACCGATAGAAGAGGTGGTGCTAAGTACAAGAGGAAAAATCTTGAAGCACTCGTAAGAAATGAATCGGGAAACAGGGTGAAATCCTTGTTGCGAATCATCAAACCGTAAGGCGGTACCTGTCTGTGAATGAGCGGCACAATTGAATGATCGTAAGAAAATGATGAAGGAAAGCAAAACCGTTGAGGTGATGATTGAGATTTTCTGTCATGGAAAACATGGCAATAAAAAGGGGCTGTGTCCCGAGTGCCGGGAGCTTCTCGACTACGCTGTGCAACGCCTTGAAAAATGCCCCTTTCAGGAGAATAAACGAACGTGCGCCAAATGCCCTGTACATTGTTACAAACCGGATATGAGGAAAAAGATCAGAGCGGTAATGAAATATGTCGGCCCGCGCATGCTATATCGGCATCCTGTCTTGTCGGGAGCGCATTTCCTGGCAGAGAAATAAAGTATGCGCGATCTTCGGAAATCGCTAATCAGGTATGGCCCCAACTTGTCCATCTGAATTTTTTCTGATTTTTATCTTTATTCTTAAACTTCTATATCCTCTTGGATCTTGACCAATTAAACAACATGGGTCAAAGGCATACTCCATCTCCCTATGTCAATATATGAAGGAGCGTCCCATAAATGCCCCATAATATCTCTGGTTTTCATCTTTCGACTGCATAATAATACTCCGGCGATGCCGATGGCTGAGAATTCCCTTGGTATTGAAGAAAAAAATAACGCTATGAGTATCAAAATCGCAAAAATTCCTTTTGAAGTCTGCCATTTGTTAAAAGGCTGCCGAGGCTGTTCCCGTTCAACAATCTTTTTCTCCTGGCCATAAATTTTTTGCCGGTATATCCATAATATGATCAGATAGCTGGCGAAAAGAGCGAGAAGCGATGGCGGACTGCACCAAAAAAAGAATTTTGCAAACCCCAAATGCCCGGTTTGACCAATCAGCATATTTTGAGGGTTTCCGATGATTGTCGCTGCCGAGCCGATATTGCTTGAAACTGCGAGTCCGATAAGAAATGGCAGCGGATTCAGGCCTGCTTCTATCAAAGAGAGAGCCAATATCGGAGTAAATGCAAAACACACAATATCATTTGCTAATATTGCAGATAACAAAGCGCTCACAAGCATGGTAATCAATAAAAAAAGTCGCGGATGGGTATAATAAGGCACGATTTTTAGTGCAATCCAGGTGTAAAAGCCACCAAGTCGGAGTTGCGCGGAAATAATCATTAAAGAGTAAAGCAGCAAAATTGTCGGCAGATGGATCGATTTAACGGCACCTTCTATCGTGACAACGCCAAAAACCACCATAGCGATGGCTCCAAGAAGTGCAACGCCAACCCGATCAATAATGAGCCCCGGGATCTTTCCAAGGGCTATGCCAAAATAGGCAAGACAAAAAATAGATATCGCTAACATATAGATGCCAGATCGTTTTATGTATTACCGTGTCATAATACCCGATGGTTTGAACAAGGTTCGGGCGTGCGCAGCACGCCCGAACGATTAGTCTGTGAATGTTCACTGTTTGTAGAATTATAATTATTATGTATTTAACCTGATAAATAATTGATATTTAATCAAGTGGTTATTATGAAATAACTATAAAAGATTGGTTCGTATAAGTATTTATTTGACAGAAAAACCAAAGTAAAAAACCCCGTCCTTCATATTGCTGAAGAAATATGGCTTTATTTGTTTGTAATACAATTATTGGTCACGTGATCCTCCTGTTTGAGGTTCAAATTTTAACTCCTATTAATATTGTTCAGCTAATTTTATTGATAAACTACAAGTTATGAAAGAGTAGTTTTGCTTACACCCTGTCCCGCCAGTAGTTTGGACGTCTTCGAAGATCGGCAACTGCAACAATACGAACGTAACCAGACTTCACATAATAGATGATGCCAAAGGGAAATCGGCTGACCAAACAGCGGCGTGTATTCTTGGACATAGGCGACCATGCGTCAGGGAACTGAATGATACGTGTAATTGCCGCGTAGATCTCTTGAGCGAACTGCAGACCGAGTCCAGGTCGGGAGTCTTCATAGTATTCGACAGCCCTATCAAACTCCACTTCCGCATCCTCATGGAAGTAAAATCTCATTTCCCGTACTTTGCTCGGATCTTGGAGAAAACCTCCTCGCCAGGGACGAGCATAGCCTCACCAGCTTCGATCTGGGATATGCGACGCTCCGCCTCTTCTGCCCAAAGGAGATCAATATTCTTATCTATTGGCAAATTGAGGCTTGTTATGAGCTTCTCCACCAAGTTCAGACGGATGTCTGCTGGAAGCGAAAGGGCTTCTTCAGTAACTCTGTCAGTCATTGCTGTCATAGTATAATTCCTTTATTATTTATTATAACACTTGCCGCTATATGAGGCAATAATCCCCGTCCTTCATATTGCTGAAGAAATGGGGCTTTATTTTGTCCTGAAAAACCTGGTCCTTTGGGCCAGGTCAGAGATAGAGTGCTTTGCCTTGGAGTTTTGTGTCTAAAATCACAAATTCCAAGCACCAAATCTCAAATAAATTTCAAATTACAATATTCAATGACCAAAACTTTTCAGGGCAAGACATTGTTTGGATTTTCGAATTTCGGTCATTGGAAATTGTTTGTAATTTGATATTTGGGATTTCAATAAATCAATGAACTGCCAACAAAGCAAATTTCCTCTGGGGATAGCCAAAGCCTGGTCCTCTGGGCCAGGATTCTTTACTTTTTTGTAATCCTTGGTCACCTGACCCTCCTGTTTGAGGTTCAAAAAACAGACCGAAATTAATTTATACCAGGAT
>JASEIZ010000183.1 GCA_030017395.1 Desulfobacterales bacterium
CAAGAGATGGGCCTGTCAGGCCGGCATAAACCCCTTTTTGCAAACAGATTCCATTGTTTTTTCCGGCTTTCTCAGCAATTGAAATAAGCTGTTTATCGTATGCCTGTGTCATGTCGGGGAACCTTATACCCCAGGTCTCTTCATTTGGCCCTATCAGAGGATTAGAGCCTGTAAGATTAAGATGGTCAATGATAATCATAATATCGCCGGCTTTAAACAGAGGATTTATGCCTCCAGCTGCATTGGAAAGAATCAGGGTTTTAACTCCGAGCTCTTGCATCACCCTTATCGGAAAGGTAATATCGGTTGGAGAGTATCCTTCGTAGAGATGAAGCCGCCCCTGCATAGCGATAAGCTGTCTGCCATGCATACTGCCCATGAGAAGTCTTCCAAAATGGCTTTCAACAGTTGAAATCGGGAAATGTGGAATATCTTTGTACGCAAATGAGGCGTCTATATCCATCGATTCTGCGCTTTCTCCGTGACCGGTCCCTGTAAGAATTCCTATTTCAAAAGGTTTCTTAATGCGTGTTTTTAAAAAAGATGCTGTTTCAATAGCTTTCTGTTTATAATTTTTCATTTTCAACAACCTCAATATGTTATATTTTTTTTGTATCTGCCTGCCGCATACATAATGGAAATAGAGGCTCTTTATAAAATTAGTTGACTATTCGTTGGTATATACAATATTTTATCAGCAAAGACACACAATTTATTAAGGACAGCTTTTGCAGAAAGTCGGGACAAAATGGTTCAATGTGTTTTGCTTAATGCAGATTACTCATTTTTAAATGTGATAAACTGGAGACGAGCAATGTGTCTTGTGGTAAAGAGCAAGGTGCGAGTATTAAAATATTCTGAAAAAATCGTCAGAACCGCTGAAGGAACTTTAATAAAAATCCCTGCTGTTATGAAGCTGGTAAAGCTTATTAGGACTCTGTATAGGAATAGAGTGCCTTTCAGCAAAAAGAATATTCTTATAAGAGACGGGTTTAGATGCGCCTATTGCAGCAATGATAAAGAAAAACTAACAATTGACCATATTATTCCTAAATCAAGAGGCGGTGAAACTTCATTTGAGAACTGTGTTTCTTCGTGTAAACCCTGCAACAACAAAAAAGGCGGCCAAACACCAAAACAGGCTAATATGTATCTAAAAATCAAGGCTTATCAACCGACTATTGCGGAATTTCTGAGGCTAAAAGTCAGAAAGCTCGGTATTAATGATATGCTAAAAGATTTTGGAATCTATTAAATAAAAAAAGCATCCCGTTTCAAATAAACGGGATGCTTTGAAGCTCCCCGCCGCAAGCAGCGGGGAATCTTCGACTGTAAGGAATTCTGTCAATTTTTTGATTCGCTCGCTAACCCCGCCGCAAGCAGCAGGGAATGCGCTCACTGTTCAGTTCAATCAATGCATTTATTTGGGAATTAGATCTTAGTTACGTTCTTCGCAGATGGTCCTCGATCGCCTTCTTCCACATCAAAAGTTACCCTGTCGCCTTCAGAAAGAGTTCTAAAACCTGGCGAGTTGATAGCTGAGTGGTGAACAAAAATATCCCCACCATCTTCCCGTTCAATAAAACCAAACCCCTTTTTATCACTAAACCATTTTACAATTCCGTTTGCCAAAACACTAATCTCCTTCTTAAAAACTGTTAATTGTTCTTTGCTTCAGGCCGGCGCTTTGAGACCTGCCAAACAGGCAAATTTCCTCTCTTTATACATAAAGCTGTTTATCAAAAGTTGTCAACCCCTTTTCCCTCTCTCAAGTTCCCTTTTTTCATCACGCCTTTTAATGGTTTCACGCTTGTCATATTTGCGTTTTCCTCTGGCAAGAGCTAAGGTTATTTTGGCTTTTCCATCTTTAAAGTAAACAGTTAGCGGTATCAGGGAAAAACCCATTTCATTTACCTTGCTATAAAGCCTTTTAATCTCATGCTTATGCAAAAGCAGTTTTCTGCGCCTTAAAGGGTCATGATTTTCATAATTGGCATAGGGATAGGGACCGATATGCATTTGGTAAACAAAAACCTCGCTACCTCTAATTTTTGCATATGAATCTTTCAGGTTAGCCCGGCCAAGTCTTAGCGCTTTGACTTCAGTGCCAAGCAGTGCCATTCCCGCTTCGTATGTATCTTCAATATGATAATTATACCTGGCCTTCCTGTTTTCTGTAATTATTTTGTTGTGCTTGGTTTCCATCTGTTTTTTTCAACCGTGAACAGTTACCCATATTATACTATTCGTGGTAGATTTTATTATAAATAATGCTGCCGTATGTATCCTGCACTAATTTCATTACAGAAGTAGCCGAGGTTTGTTTAAGAACATCCTGCATAAAGAGTTTGATTTCCCCCATGTTAAGTGATCTTACCATGCTCTTTACAGCAGGTATTGATTGAGGGTTCATGCTCAATTCATCCAACCCCAAACCTAAAAGTATAGGCATGTAGATCGGGTCGCTGGCCATCTCACCGCACATAAAGACCTTTATCCCTTTTTCATGCGCCATATCGGCAACATGTTTAATCGAACGTATAATAGCGGGATGAAGCGGATTATAAAGATAGGCGACACTGCTGTTCTCTCTGTCTATTGCCAGTGAATACTGAATAAGATCGTTTGTCCCTATACTGAAAAAATCAACATTTTCTGCCAACACATCCGCCATGGTCACAGCCGAAGGAACCTCTATCATTATTCCGACCGCAACATCTCTGTTAAAGACCGCTCCTTCTTTGTCCAGGGAATCAGCAACTTCGTTTAAAATCCTTTTTGTTTCACAGACCTCATCATAGCTTGATATCATGGGTATCAGGATTCTGACGTCACCGTGTGCGGCAACCCTTAATATTGCTCTGATTTGAGTCTTGAAAACCCCTGGATTTTGCAGACAATACCTGATTGCGCGAAGCCCAAGGGCAGGATAGGCCTCATCATAATTGGAAACTTGAGCTATCGCGTTATCACCGTTTATATCAAGGGTGCGGATAGTCACCGGCTTTGGCGTTATTACCTCCACTACTTCAAGGTATTTATTAAACAGCTCCTCTTCGCTTGGGAAAACAGAACTGTTTAAATATTGAAATTCAGTTCTGTACAGACCGATGCCGTCACCACCATGGTCGATAACGGAAACCACCTCCTCGGGCAGCTCAATATTGCCCATAACAGGCAGTTGAAATCCATCGGTGGTTTCAGCTACAAGATGGCTTTTTCTGGCAAGGGCAGCTCTGTATTCTTCATATTTGATTTTACGTTCTTCATACTTAACCAGAGTTTCTTCTGTTGGATGAACGATTACTGCGCCGGTAGTGCCGTCAACTATAATAATATCGTCATTTTTGATTATTTCTGTTGCGTTATCAAGCCCTAAAACAGCCGGTATTTCAAGAGTCCGCGCGATTATACCGGTATGTGATGACCTTCCTCCGCAATTGGTAACAAAGCCTTTAATTTTTTCCAATTGTATTTGACTGGCCTTGGCAGGTGAAAGATCGTAGGCTATAAGTATGACCCGCTTACAAATATCAGCTATATTGAACGCTTCAGCGCCGACCAGTTTTTCCATTACAAGGTCGGACACCTGCACTATGTCTGCGGCCCTTTCCTTTAAATAAGGATCCGACATATTTTGAAACATTGATTTCAAGTTTGACACCACTTTCTTCAAAGCCCATTCCGCATTTATCCCTTCATCTTCAATGGTGTCAATTGTCTTGCCATACAGCATCTTGTCCTTTAGCATCACAACATGGGTTTCGAGAATATAACTCTGCTGGAGCAACTCTTCATTGGAATTTTTAATAATTAATTTGAGTTCATCCCTTGCTTTCTTTACAGCAGCTTTGAAACGCTTTGTCTCATGCCGCAGGTTCTCTTTTTCGATAAAATATTTCCTGACGACATCGACTCCTTCATTATCGACTAAATAAGCCTTTCCTATGCATATGCCAGGAGAAGCCCCTATCCCATTTAAAGTCAGCTCAATTACATTTGTATCCAGCATAAAAACTTATTCCCCAAAACCTTTTTTTACTATCTCAACAATTTCATTTAAGATATTAACGTCTGAATCTTCATCAATTTTTAAAGTTATTTTTGATCCTTTTGAACATCCAAGGGAAAGAATATCAATAATGCTTGATGCATCCACCCGTTCTTTTTCCATTATAAGCCACACTTTTGAGTTGGCGTTTTGTGCAAGTTTTGCTATTTCTGCGGCAGACCTTGCATGAAGACCAAGTTCATTGATAATAACTACATCCCTTGAAAGTTTGTGCGACAAAGTTTACCACAGATAAACATTTTATGATATTAGCGGAATTAAAAAAGGCCAAAATAAAACACAAGACGACTTTATAAAAGAAACCTTGTATAACGCTGCTCATTTATTGTTAATATACAAAATTTGATGAACTCGTAAAAAGTCGAAAAGTTCTCTTTGCCGTCATTCCGGCGAAAGCCGGAATACAGTAAATTCAATGCGTTCTGGATGCCCC
>JASEIZ010000184.1 GCA_030017395.1 Desulfobacterales bacterium
CTTTCGCCGGAATGACGTAAAACGGTATTTTTTGACTTTTTACGAGACCATCAAAGATAAAAGTCAATATTTTTATATGGCTATTTATATGGCATTATAATCCATCGTTGAGCTTGAGGGGACGGTTTATCGGTAAGTTGTTGGTAAGAAGGAAAAATAAGTTGATAAGTTTAGTGCGTCCTGTATGTGGCCCCCGGCACGAAAATTAGCCTTGTTATGCAATTCTTATGTAATTCTTTTTATTAAGTATTCTTGTTTTCAAGCTTTTTTGTGGATGTTTCAAAATGCTCAATAAAATCTTTTTCACCCCTGGAAAGTTCATTTTTATTTCTTTCTCTAAAGATTTCGTATTCTTTTTCGACTTTTTCGATAGCCATCGTGTGGCTGATCTCTCCGGCATGGTTTAATATTTCTCTACCGGTCATTTTTAAAAAGTCGTCAAGTCTTTCAATCCAGTCACACATATACATTGGTTGCTGATTTAGCGCCTGCAACTCGGCCACTTCCAGGTAAGCTGTTACGATCCTGTTGAGGGTATCCAGTTCTCTTTCACTCAGATAGTTTTTGGCAATTCCGGCTTCCTGCTTCGAGGGTTTATTCCCTTTAAATGATGTAATCCCCATAAAAGGTTCTGTGGAATCAGCTCGTTCATAAATAATTTCAGCGGCGGTATTGCCATGGGCGGCCCAATGCATTTTGTTTTGAATGGTTTTAAAAAACGCTTTTGACATTTCAACTGATGGTTCATAATCAATACTGGTGGCATAGATATCCAAAACTTTTCTCCAGAAAACTTTTTCTGATGAGCGGATATCTCTGATACGCTGCAATAGTTCATTAAAATAGTTGCCGCCGCCTGCTTGTTTCAGCAGCTCATCATTCATGGTAAAGCCTTTGATGATATACTCTTTTAAGCGTTCGGTTGCCCATTTGCGAAATTGTATGCCGCGATGAGATTTAACACGGTAGCCAACCGAAATGATGACATCCAGATTAAAATGATCTCTGTCCCGTTCTACAGTGCGAGGTCCTTCCTTTTGAACTGTCCGGAATTTCCGGACAGTTGATTCTTTCACAAGTTCCCCTTCTTTATAAATATTACCAATATGCTCTGAAATCGTGCGTTTATCCTTTGCAAACAACTCTGCCATTTGCTGTTGGGTCAGCCAAACTGTTTCATCCAGCAGGCGTGTTTCAATTCTGGTTTCATTGTCTTCTGTCTGGTAAATTAATATTTCTGAGGTTTGTTCCATTTATCTGCCTTCCATTTCAGTATATTTAGAAATTCACTTATGTACTTTTAATTTATCATTTTTATTCCAACTGCACCATCGGTGCGTAAGGCAGAGCCTTTCCTTTAGCCCCAACCCATCATCGTGCGCCAGGCTTTTCAAAGACTTGTAGACAGAATTAAGTGTCTCGTTTTCTGCTGCCCATTTAATATGCTCTTGAAGCCTTAATTTTTTCATCAATACCGACACAAGGGGCATATTAAACTGTTAAACTTTTATGGTGTGAAGGAAAAATAAGTTGATAAGTTTAGTCCCGTATGTGGCCTTAATCTATTAAATCCAATATTTCCCTTTTAAAACACCTTTTGAGGAGCATATGATATTTATGTCTCCACTTTTGGGGTCATTAAGATATATATTTCCTGTTGTTTTGGTGTTAAAACTGCATGAAGGGGGAGTTTTAGAAGGAAGGTTTTCTCGTAGCACTACTTGCCCAAAAGCATTTTCTGCTACTGCGTAACCGTCTGCATCCAAAGACAATATGTATTTGGTATTTACAGTTATAATAGTTCCTTTACCATCTGGAGCTATATAAATGTTAACCCTTCCCTCTAGTGAAGGGTGCCTATTGACCGTAATAGTCAAAGGGAGATTATTATAAGGTCCACATGTCCCTCCTGTTATATAGGTTGAGCGACTCGCTACTTCATATTGAGATATTTTCTGCATATTCCCTTTATTGAACGTTCTAGTGGTCTCCCAACAATCCACATATCTTTCAGGGTTATCTGTTGAAAAGGACAAATTTATAATGCGTGAAGCTTTTTCTATATTATTAATGACAAAGAAACTTTTAGATAAGTTTTTAACTAAACTTTCCCACACTTCCTCAAAGGGTTTGTCTATTTTTTTCTCGTTCGAAATTTCATATATAGTGGTTGGTTCACTATAATGAATTGAAGCATAAGGAGCCACAGCACATCCCCATAAAAAAGAACATAGGATTAACAAAGTAAGTATTTTGAAAAATTTCATTTGTTCTACTCCTTCATTATTTCTTAAAATTTAACGTCCACATCACGGATGCGTACCATAAAGCCAGCAAGCTAATTTGATAATCTCATACTATCGCTATCCCAAATGATCACCACTGGTACGCATTCCATGATGGTTATATGGTATTTTTTTGTTTTATTTCTTTCGCAATAAGCTCTTGAACCTTAGCGAAATCATATCGTTTTTTTGAAGTTAAATAACCAGACAAGCTACGAGAGAGCGCATCTGATATATTTTCTAGTTTTGCTTTCTTTAATAAGTGGACAATTGCTTCTTTAACACCATCAAATGAAATGCTATACTCAACACGTTCACAGAACATCTCATATGCAGGATCGGTTACAGGATTTCCTTTACGCGTATGGATATACACTTTATCTTTTTTGTCACTATTGTTTGACAAATCATATTCAGCATCCAAAGCCGCAAATTCATCACTCATGTCTAAGCAGTGCTTAATATTGCTCCTATCTCGTTCAATTTCCTTACATAAATTCCAGGC
Source organism: Desulfobacterales bacterium (assembly GCA_030017395.1). Lineage (GTDB taxonomy): Bacteria > Desulfobacterota > Desulfobacteria > Desulfobacterales > ETH-SRB1 > Desulfaltia. The sequence goes on from JASEIZ010000184.1 coordinate 2,791, forward strand.
TCCAAAATAAACGGCTTTCTTGTGATTTTTTTCTTTCTGTAAAAATACTCTCATTTGATTTGCAATATCAGCTTGAGAAGAAACATCGACATGTGTGATATTCAATTCGTTTAGAATCTGCCAACCCTCATTGTTTTTACCGGCTAGCTGAAGATACATTGGTAGCCTGAGACGATCCTTGACGCTAAGCTCATCTGAACCCTGAACTATATATGCTTCTTTCAGCTTTTCACATGCCTCAGAAAATTTCTTTTCTTTCTTTAGCTTTGTTGCCTCCTTCAATAAAGATCGAGCTTTACTTTCCTGATATTGTATTGAATCGTTTTTTGTTAATGAAATTGATACGTTATTATCGTTAATTTTGCTAAAAAGATTTTTGATGAAATTAAACATAATTTATCCTTGATGAACTCGTAAAAAGTCGAAAAGTTCTCTTTTCCGTCATTCCGGCGAAAGCCGGAATCCAGTAAATTCAATGCGTTCTGGATACCGGATCAAGTCCGGCATGACGATTTCAAGACTTTTTACGAGATCATCATCCTTTATGTCGTATAATATTAATAGTGACTTGGCATAATACGTTATTATCGGAATTATGCGATAATCTTTAGGCAACATATAACGAAAACTAAAATACTGCCAAATTGGGCAGTAAAATGCCGTGATATCATCTGGTGAAATCCTTATAAATTTTAATATGCTATCCCATCCTTTTGGCTCTTTAATTCTTTCTAAATTCATTTTACGATTTCTATCTATATCATCAGTGGGGCGGAAGCCGTAATCAGGTGATTTGTTTACTATCCTCCACTCTGATTGCCATGCATTATCCATCGGTTCCATAAACTCAAATAAAGTGAGAAGATTAGAGTAAACAAGTCCACCCTTTGTCGCCGCCATCCACTTATTTTCATAACCCATTTTAGTTGGGGGATCACCTCGACGAGTGGCCTTTTCTTTAAAATCTTGAATGCCTTTATTAAAAAGGACTTTGCAACTTTCAAACAAAGAACTGTTTTCCCTCATGTAAATTACTCTATTAATATCATTTTTAAATGCCCAATCCCACGACACACCTATTCCAAATCTACCAAAATGATCTCTGAATTTTTTTGCAATAATATAGTTTAAATCTGTAAAAGAAATAGAACCAAACTGCTGCGGTTCCAAAAATTGATTCTTAAATTCAGGTACAAAGTCATAAATAAGTTTCCTTTTGCATGGAAAATAAGCAAAACCATTTGTTAAAACCTGTAAGATCGTTTGTTTATCTTTCGTGTAATGGGTAATCTGCAATTCTTCTTATCCCTTACCTGACGAGACTGTCGAAAAAGTACAAAAGTGGCTAATTTGTCCATTTCGCATGCAATAAAATCAACTACTTACAAACCTTAAAACCGCGGGTTTAGAGTTTTTCGACAGGCTCAACGCCAAGCTTCACTGGGTGCGGCTTTTTGCGCTCCAGTGCAAGCTTTTCGGCCATTTTTTTTATTAAGACGCTGACGGAATACTAGCTCACCAAAATCCTTATCAGCCGTTATTAGCAGAGACGATTCCTTGAAAAACCGCTGAGATATTTGTTGTCATACTGGCCACATTGTCAGGCGATTTTTTTTCTCAATATGTCTTGATCTAATTGAAGCTCCCCGCCGCAAGCAGCCGGGAATCTTCGACTGTAAGGAATTCTGT
>JASEIZ010000185.1 GCA_030017395.1 Desulfobacterales bacterium
TATGGACATTGATTTTATACATAAAAGAACGCCATCGATACGAAGCGTTCTGTTTAAACCGATAGAAGGTGTCTTTTTTACTCTTAGACCACTGCTCCCAATGCTTTTCGCAAAAACCTTTTACGGTTTTTATCCTCAATAGAGGCAAAAGAATCAATATAAATAGCAAATGAGACGCATGGTACCCGTCTTTTTTTACAATATTGGTTCGGCATAACCAGGTCTTCAATTTTAGAGAACGAAAGAGATTGTTTGTTTTTGAATCAATATTATTTTGGCCATTTACCAGATAATTTTCAATTTCTCCTTTAAACTTTTCGCAATTTGTGGTAGTCATAATTAAAGGGCTCCTTTTATGGATTTACTAAATAATGCAATTAGTTATATACCATAAAAGGGTGCCCTTTTCAACACTAAAAGTGAAGAAAAATAAGTAAAATATAAGCTGTTAACCCCCATTTAGGGGTGCGAAACTTGAATTAAGTGTTATAATCTCCCCGCAAGGAAAGCATATTATGGCTGATAATAAAATTCTTGTTGTAGATGATGAGGAAGATATTCTGGAGCTGGTTAGATATAATCTGGCCAGAGAAGGATACAAAGTTGTTTGCGCAGCTTCAGGAGAAGAAGCGCTGAATAAAGCAGAATCAGAACCTTTTGATCTGATTGTACTCGATCTCATGCTGCCCGGAATTGATGGTCTGGGGATAGCCCAAAAACTGAAAACCAAACCAAAAACCCGGCACATCCCCATCATTATGTTAACTGCAAAAGGCGAAGAAGCGGATATCGTTACTGGTTTGGAACTTGGCGCTGATGACTATGTTACAAAACCGTTCAGCCCCAGAATTCTAACTGCACGGGTTAAAGCTGTGATTCGAAGAAAGGTGCAGAAAGAGGTCGATGATTCTTCAATTGTTCAGATATATGAACTTGAAATCGATCCGGGCAAACGCAGAGTGCTTGCCAAAAGATTGTATGTTGAATTGACATTTACCGAGTTTCAAATACTTTATCTGCTTGCCAGACGGCCTGGCTGGGTTTTTACCCGTTTCAATATTGTTGATTCAATCAGGGGAGATGATTATCCTGTTACGGACCGCAGTGTTGATGTTCAGATTGTCGGATTGCGGAAAAAACTTGGGCCTTGCGGCAAATATATCGAAACAGTCCGTGGTGTCGGATACAGATTCAAGGAGACTCAATGAAAAAAAGGAAACGGTTGATCAGTCAACTTTATCCTTCTTATTTGCTGATTATTTTCATATCTCTGACTGCCGCAGGCTGGTATGTTTCTGATGCTATGCGAAGTTTCTTCTTTGCAAGGACGGCGGTGGTTCTTGAAACCAGGACGAAATTGCTGGAAAATCAGATTATTAAAGACCTTTCGCCTCTAAATGAAAAATCTATTGATCTAACTTGCAAGGAAATCGGCAGAATTTCAGCTACCCGTATAACAGTTATACTTCCTTCCGGCAAAGTAATCGGCGATTCAGAAGATGACCCCAGCAACATGGATAACCATAGCGATAGAAAAGAGGTTGGTATGGCGTTCGGCGGAACTATTGGCAATTCAACAAGATTCAGCAGAACACTTCAGCAAAAAATGATGTATGTTGCAGTACCTCTAATAAAGGACAATAAAATACTGGGTGTTTTAAGAACATCAATCCCTGTAACTTTTATAGATAACGCTTTAAAGCCCATACAAAGAAAAATTGCGCTTGGAGGATTGCTCATAGCTTTGCTTGCAGCAATAATCAGCCTGTTTGTCGCGCGGCGTATCAGCAGGCCACTCGAAGAGATGAAAAAGAGCGCAAATCGTTTTGCCGAGGGTGATTTGGCCCACAGACTGCCGGTGCCGAATACAGAAGAGATGAGAGCCCTTGGTGAAGCAATGAACCAGATGGCTACCCAGCTCGACATCAAAATAAAAACCGCTATACGCCAGAAAAATGAACTGGAAACCATCCTTTCCAGCATGCTGGAAGGAGTAATTGCGGTAGATATGGATGAACGCATCATCAGCATTAATAAGGCGGCAGCCGCAATGTTTAATGGCAAGCCTGCAAAATTTCACAGGCAGAGTATTCAAGAAACGATAAGGGTCTCAGGATTGCAACGTTTTGTTAAAAAAGCTCTTTTGAGTGTAGAATCAATAGAGGATAATAGCATTTTGCACAATGATGGTGAACGCATCCTGAATATACACAGCTCCCCACTTCAAGATGCAAGGGAAGATCGCATCGGCATACTTGTTGTAATAAATGATGTCACAAAACTCAGACATCTTGAAAATGTTCGGCGTGATTTTGTTGCCAATGTTTCCCATGAAATTAAAACACCTTTAACAGCCATAAAAGGTTTTGTAGAAACCCTTCACAATGGGACTGTTGAAAAACCGGAAGATACTAAGCGTTTTCTCGGGATTGTCATTAAGCACATTAATCGCCTTGATGCCATAGTTGACGATCTTCTGACCCTATCAAGAATCGAACAGGAAGACACTGAAAAAGAGATAAAGTTTGAAGAAGAATCTATAAAAGATGTTATAGAAACGGCGATTCAGGTTTGTCAGGCAAAAGCAGATGAAAAAAACATACATATCGATTTTGGTTGTGATAAAGAAATTGTAGCAAAAATCGATCCCGTGCTTCTTGACCAGGCTATGGTTAACCTCCTTGACAATGCCATAAAATACAGTGAAAAAGGAAGTACTGTATATGTTGAGTGTTCTTCAATGGAGAGAGAAATAGTTATTAGTATTAAAGACCACGGCATCGGAATCGCCAAAAAACACCTGCCTCGACTTTTTGAAAGATTTTATCGTGTGGATAAGGCCAGAAGCAGAAAACTGGGAGGAACCGGACTTGGGCTTGCCATCGTAAAGCATATCGTCCAGGCGCATGGCGGCAGCATATCAGTTGAAAGCACGCCCGGCAAAGGAAGCGCCTTTAAAATCCATCTGCCCAGGGCATAATGTTTTTACATACTTCACCCAACACTCATAGAAAATAACATACCTGTCCTTCCACCATTTCCAGACCCACTCTGACACAAAGGGGTTGTTGCTGTTCAAGCCCTGTTTTTCATCTAAATCTATTCCTTTTCCAATCAAAACCTAACAATCCAAGTATAAACATTTTAACACACTCGAAACATATCACTATAGAGCATAAAAAGCGCGGAACGGAAAAGGAGGTGATTATAAAAGCTTACTAACCTGATATTAGCACAACTCTAACACGAATTTAACAATTTTGACTTATTTTAATGCATAAAACATGGAGGTAATAAATGAAATCACGAACTCTTTTAATATCAGTAATCGCACTGACCATTTGTTTTGCGGCTAATTTGGTTTGGGCAGGAAACATGGTAATTAAAGGCTCAACAACTGTATTGCCAATCGCCCAAAAGGTTGCCGAAATTTATATGAAGGACAACCCTGATGTAAAGATATCAATTTCAGGAGGCGGATCAGGCAACGGAATAAAAGCACTCATTGATGGATCTACCGATATTGCCGACAGCTCCCGCTTTATCAAACAAAAGGAAATAGAGCTGGCTGTTGAAAAAGGAAGATATCCGGTTCCTTTTGCAGTAGCCTACGACTGTATCGTGCCTGTAGTGCATCCAGGCAATAATATAATGAATCTCACCATGGCTCAGCTTAAAGACATTTATATGGGTAAAATAAAAAACTGGAAAAAAATTGGCGGGCATGACAGACCAATTGTTGTGATTTCCCGTGATACCTCTTCCGGAACCTATGAGGTCTGGCACAATAAAATCATGAAAAAGGAAAGGGTTTTCCCTGGGGCGCTTCTCCAGGCTTCCAACGGAGCTATTGTGCAGGCCATCGCAAAGAATAAAAACGCCATCGGCTACATCGGCCTCGGCTATATGACCGGCTCCGTCAAAGCTTTGAGGGTTAACAATATCGAAGGATCGGCAGAAACAACTCTAAATGGGACATATCCCATCAGCAGACCGCTCTATATGTTCACCGCGGGATGGCCAAAAGGGAATACGCTTAATTTCATCAACTTTTTAGTGCATCCTGAAAAAGGTCAAAAATATGTATCTGAAGCAGGGTATGTACCTTTGTACTAAAAAACGTAGCCGTTCACGGCTTGAAATTGGAAATTAGAAATTTGGGAGAAAGCAGGTATGCATTACCACGCTGGAGCATGGGAACGATAAAGCCTTGAACCTTGAACCCTGAACCTTTAAAAAGGAGAAAGTGTGGTAAAAAGCAGTCATAGCGAAAAAAACAGACGCAGAACTGAAAAGATCATCCGAATCACATTTTTCTGTATCTCGCTGGCTTCAATAGCAACCCTTGCATTAATTACGATTTTTTTATTTATGGAGGGGCTTCCTATTTTAAAAGAGGTTTCGGTTAACGATTTTGTTTTTGGAAAATACTGGTACCCGACGGATGA
>JASEIZ010000186.1 GCA_030017395.1 Desulfobacterales bacterium
ACTGTTTTTATTGACCCGAAACTTGAAAATCCAAGCTATTTTGGACAGCAATGATATCTGAAACTATAAACTAAAAAAGATTTACCTGTTCCATTATTGTCGTTGAAGATTACCGGACGCGCGATTCGGTGTTGACTGGTTATGCTGTTTTTACTCTTTTTGTTTTTTCTATCTATTTCTTGTTTCTTTAATTCTTCATACGCTCCTGCATTTATTACATTTTCATATCCCATCCCTTTCAAAATATTCTTTGCGATACCGGATCTTCGCCCGCTACGACAATACAATATTATCCTTTCTTTTTTGTCTTTTACATAGGCATTAATTTTTTCTCCTATTTCAGTATAGGGAATGTTTATCGCGTTTTCCAAATGACCTTCATTATACTCTTTTTCTGTTCTCACATCAATTACTATGCTTGTATTATCGACAACAATCTTTTTATCATCAGCCTTCCCTTGCACACATGATAAAAGCACAACAGCAAAAACCAAAACAATACGGATTTTATTCATGGTTTCTCCTTTAGCGATCAGAAGGCTCGAGCCTAATGAACCTTATTAATTAAATTGTTAGGTAATTGCTTAAGTCCTGGCACCAATAACCAGTCTCTTCATGATTCCAATGCTCAATTACAAGAATATCGCAAACAATAAAACAACGCCCACTTTGTTGCGCTCCCAGACCTGTATTTATCTCCCAGGTGAACAAGAACTTGTCATGCTCTGTGAGGATATATTTGTCTAATCTGTATTTGTTTTTCTTCATTCACATAACGTAGAATTGATCCGCGCCAGGCAAATGTCCGGAAAGCTCAAACGGGGAAAAAGAAATCAAAAACCGCCTAAAGTCTCAGTATTAACCGAACTCAAGGATGGAATCATGAGGTTCTGTCTGAAAGCAAAGCTGAAGGCCTGATTATGCTTTCCTAAGATTCTCTTTAGGATAAAAGCCCAGAAAGTGTTTCTCCATATTTGATACAGCTCTTAATATCTTCCTCATTCGGATTCCACATTACTTTCAGTCCTTGATCTACTATTTGAAACCCCGATTTTTCCAAAGCATCCAGAATTATTTTTATTGATTCCCCGCTCCAGCCATAGCTTCCAAAGGCCGCCGCTTTTTTACCAACAAATCTTAATCCATTTATTTCTTCGAGAATCCCTGCAACAGAGGTGAGAACACCTTTGTTGATGGTCGGTGAACCAACAACGATTCCTTTAGACCTGAAAATATCTGTAATTATATCATTTTTATCTGTTTTGGAAATATTGTAAAGTTTAATATCAACTGAACCGTCTGAAGATTTAATGCCAGTTGCGATATTTTCAGCCACTACCCGTGTTCCGTTCCACATCGTGTCATAAAGTATGGTAATCTGATTTTCTTTGTAATCATTAGCCCATTCTAAATATTTATTTACTATCTGCACAGGATTATCTCGCCATATGACACCATGGCTTGGACAAATGATTTCAACTGGAAGATTAAAAGACAAAACCTCTTTAATCTTTTTATCTACAAGCTTGCTGAACGGTGTCAATATGTTTGCATAATATTTGATACATTCCGTCATCAGTTCAAACTGATCAACCAGATCGTTAAACATATGTTCAGAAGCATAATGCTGGCCAAATGCGTCATTGCTGAATAAGATATTGTCTTGTGTAAGATAGCAGAACATGCTGTCAGGCCAATGGAGCATCGGCGCTTCAATAAAGATCAGTTCCTTTTCGCCCAAACTCAGCCGATCTCCGGTTTTGACAACCTTGAAATTCCAGTCCTTGTGATAATGTCCTTTTAATGACTTGATGCCGTTTTTGGTGCAATATATCGGTGTTTCAGGGATATGACGCATCAGCTCCGGCAATGCGCCGCTATGATCACTTTCCGCATGATTTGCGATAACATAATCAATTTTGGACAGGTCAACCCCATCGGCAAGGTTTTCCAAAAACTCTTTTGAAAAAGGCATCCATACTGTATCGATTAATGCGACTTTTTCTTCTTTGATTAAATAAGAATTGTATGTCGAACCCCGGTGCGTTGAATATTCATCCCCATGGAATTTTCTTAACTCCCAATCAATCTTGCCAATCCAGGTTACATTATTTTTCACATTAACTCGATTCACCTTGCCCCTCCTCTACAAAATTATTTTTAAGACCTGATCGTGGTTAATAACATTTTGAACTGTCTGACAGCTTTTAAGGCTAAAAATACATCAGCCAGTATCTGAGTAATGTGGATAAAGCTTGAGGTTGTTCAAACATTATATGATGTCCGGCATCATCAATTATAGCAATTTTAGCATTCCTAATTGATTTAGCAATATGTTCATGTTCTTCAACTGAAAATATAGGATCATTTTTAGCAGCTATTACTAAAGTGGGACACTTAATTTTATTTAGAAATTTCTCACTGTTAAAATCATCTAAGTACGATTCCAAATGATTTATAAATACTTGCTCATTAACAAATTCCATACCTTCTTTTACAAGTCTGATAAATTCATCTTTACCGGAATCCAGATTTGTTGAAACATAATCAAGATATTCTTGTTTAAACTCGTCAAAATGACCGCTTTTTATACGTTCTAAAATCTTATGTTGTTCCCTTTCAACTTCAGGCAAACGTCTTGCCCATGTTCCAATTAAAGCCAGTTTTGTAACCCTTTCAGGATGCTCTGCGGCCACTTTAAAACATGCCCAACCTCCCATAGATGCACCGGCAAGTGCAAATTTACCTTCAGTACAATTTAAAACAGCCTCCACCCATTCCTCTCGACTATTACAATTACTAACATTCGGCACAACAATATCTGCAATATCCGAAAGATGTTTTATTTGAAACTTCCAAAGATATTCATTTCCGGCTATGCCAGGGACCAGGACTAACTTCTGTTTCATTTTAGCCTCCTGTTTTTTTGTGGCTGGACATGTCTTCAATAATGCCGAACAAACGGGATGCTTTATGATTTTCGTCCATTATCAACCACGCTTGTATGCGGATTGGAAATATTGTTCCGTCTTTTCTAATATATTCCTTTTCATACACGCCTGAGTACCCTGTCTTCATAACTTTCCCAAAAAGGTCATTTTCCATTGCGTGCCATTTTGAAGGTGTGAGTTCCTGATAAGTAACGGACTTAATTTCTTCAGATGTATATCCCAGCATTTTAAGATAATTACTATTGGCTTCAATAGTAATGCCATCTAAAGAATTGATAACTATACCTTGGTCTTTGTATTTCCCAAGTTCATTAAGAAGGATGTTGTAACTATCAACATTCATTAATAAACCATGCCCCAACTCCTTGATTTCTTTAAGAAGTTTTTGAGAGGATTGAATGCTCAAATTACTATGGTTGATCTCTTTGATTTGGTTTGTTGAGCAGGATTGTATTAAGAATGGCGCAGCAAAAACCAGCAGGTAAACAGCGATTGAAATTTTAAAATTTTTCATTGCAAAATCTCCTGTTTTAATTCTTCCTATTTCTTAATGTATTTGTGAAAATATTCTTTTATTTTGCGGGACCAACGCATTGTTTTTCCAATAAATAACGAAAAAGTACGCCACCCAAAGAGAAGACCGGCTATAAGCAGAGGGGTTAAACGAACCCACCATTCTTTCCATTTAGCGAAATGATACCATGACATTTTAAGACGACCGAAGCCTGACGACAGGATTTTTGTACCCCCTTCTTTTTTGTGTTCCTGACTTTCTAAAAGTGGGATATTGTCTGTTATACAAGTGTTGACGTCGTCCGACTTCAAAATAGCTGAACGTAATTTTTTGGGTTCTTGTCCCTGCCGGCAACTCCGTAGAACTCCTCTGTGACTCCACGCAAAAGTTTTATCCCATTGCGGCAGTAATTTCAGCCTGCTGAACCATTCTTTTTTATTTTGGCTTTCAAATAGATCATATTCCTTAGACCCGATAAAAAGAATGCCTGATTCGGTAAAGCATTGTCTGCCAACGATTTTGTTCAATCCTTCATAAATTTGCCATGAAACACTGCTGTTTTTTTCAACTATAATTTTATATCGACCCAACCGGAATGTACCTGGTTCATGGATATTGACATGTCCTATATTAATTTTGTCTTCGTTGATCTGCCGGTATTTAAAACAATTTGAAAGTCTTTGTCCTGTGTTGACATCCCGCAAAACGGAAATTAAACAATAATAACGGGTCCTGTTCCAGACCGGCAATTTCATCAATTGTTCATGAAACTCTAATTTCAAATAACCAGCCTCTTCATGATTCCAGGACCCAATTACAAGAATATCGCCAAGAATAAAACAACTCCCACTTCGTTGTGCGCCCAGACCTGTATTTATCTCCCAGGTGAACAAGAACTTGTCATGCTCTGTGAGGA
>JASEIZ010000187.1 GCA_030017395.1 Desulfobacterales bacterium
TGAATCATTCCAAGGCTAACCGCTTCCAGGATTTTTTTGAAGAAAGCAAATATACGCTTTTTCCTAACAGTCTTCAGCCTATCCACCTGAGTATTTACAATAAAATATACAACATTGCATTTCTGTTGCCGACATTTTTTATGTGTGGTATTTAAACAGAAAATCATGCAATTATTTGTTTGGCGGAGAAAATATAATTTGCAGGTTGGTCGACTGAAACAATCAATCCGAACGTTGGGATTGCCCTATTATCAGGAGGTAATAATGAATTTAAATGCTGTTTCCATATTCAACCTGAGTTCACCAGAGAAGTTGCAACTGGCGGAAGATCTATGGGACGATCTGGCGGCTACCCCGTCAGAGGTTCCCGTGCATGAATGGCAAAAGGAGGAGTTGGCTCGTCGAAAGGCCAATTTGATGAGCAAGCCGGCTTCTGGGCTTTCATGGGACGAAGTTAAACACAGGGTTCGAAGTCGCTATGGTCGCTGAACTAATAATCGCGCCAGAAGCGCAACAAGACGTCGATGAGGCATATTACTGGTACGAAAATCGTCGACTTGGCTTGGGGGAAGAGTTTCTCGACTGTGTGGACGCCTGTATTCAAGTGATTTGTCGCATGCCTGAACTACACACGAAAGTCCACGAGGAGTATCGGCGGGCATTGGTGAGACGATTTCCGTATGCCATTTTTTATTAGTACACTGGTGGGAATGTGACCGTCTACTGCATCTTCCATGCATCCCGGGACCCAAAGAAGTGGCGCAATCGCTTAGTTTGATTTCTACCATAATTTTTCAGTGTTATGGGCATACCTCCTTTATTTTTCCCCCGAGCCCTTACCGAGGCATTAACTGATCTTAGACCATTTCAGGCGTGCGAAACTTAAGATATGTCCCTTGGCTATGAGTTTTCCCTTTACTCCATTACGCGATAAATCAATTTATGCCTTGACTATAATACAAATAGTGCATATAAATGCCTTGACTTTGTTACAAATCCTGTTTCATTTTCAGGGGGTGAAATTTGTTTTACAGGAAGATAATTGACGAACTTAAAGAATGGGCATCAAAAAAAGATAGAAAACCGTTGATTCTCAGGGGTGCAAGACAGGTTGGGAAGACGACTGCCATAGATATTTTTTCAAAGGAATTTGACCGGTATATATACCTTAATCTGGAAAAAAAGGAAGACGCGGAAATATTTAATAACGACCTTCCCCTGAAAGACCTCATCCAGGCTATTTACCTGTCAAAAAACATTTCCCCTTCAGAAGGCAAGACTTTACTGTTTATTGACGAGATACAGAACTCACCGCAAGCAGTGAAAATGATGCGGTATTTTTATGAATTTGCCGGCGACATTCATGTTGCAGCCGCAGGGTCATTACTCGAAATAGTAATCGGCAGAGAGCAGATCAGCTTTCCTGTTGGACGTGTTCAATATATGTTCATGTACCCTTTGACATTTGAAGAATTTCTTGCCGCAATCAAAGCCGAACAGGCGCTGAACCTTTACAACACAATTCCATGCCCTGAGTTTGCCTTTACTCAAATCCTGCGTCATTTCCATAAATACTGTCTTATCGGGGGGATGCCGGAAATTATTAAAAATTACACTGAGGAAGAAAATATATCTTCCTTAACACCCATCTATCAGGGACTTTTGACTTCTTATCTGGATGATGTAAGCAAGTACGCTCGAAATGCGACAATGAACCAGGTAATAAGGCATGCGATTGAGACAGCGCCGTTTGAAGCCGGAAAGAGGATAAAATTCCATGGGTTTGGCAGATCAAATTACAGATCGCGGGAAATGGGAGAGGCGCTAAGAACTCTTGAACGGGCAATGCTTATTTATCTTCTCTATCCGTCAACTTCTACGGACGCTCCAATAGTTCCCGATCTGAGAAAATCACCAAGGCTTCAATTTCTTGACACTGGATTGATCAACTATTTCGTTAATCTACAGAGCTATTTTTACAAGATCGGTGATCTCCATTCGTTTTATCAGGGTCTACTTGCGGAGCATATCGTAGGGCAGGAATTATTGGCAATAGATATTAAAAAGCCGGGAAAGACATCGTTCTGGATTAGAGAAAAAAAACAGTCGAATGCGGAAGTGGATTTTATAATTCCCTATAAAGAATACATCATTCCCGTAGAAGTAAAAGCAGGGAAGACAGGGGCGTTGCGTTCATTGCACCAGTTTATAGACATATCAAACCATCCTTATGCAATAAGGCTTTATGCCGGGCCGCTGGAAAAAACCCTGGCACGAACACCAGAGGGGAAACCATATACGCTTTTAAATCTTCCATACTTTCTCGCAGGGAAAGTATATGATTACATCGAGTGGTTAATAGATCAAAAGTGACCAGATCAACCACTGTAGCGAGCTTCATGTATGATTAAATATATGAGGTCGCACCATTTACAGGAATAATTATGAATCATTCCAAGGCTAACCGCTTCCAGGATTTTTTTGAAGAAAGCAAATATACTCTTCTGAAAAACCATCTGTACAATTATCGCCTCCGGAAAATGGCTGTGGAAAAAAGTCTGCGGCACGAAAACATAAAGTTGATATTAGAGCTGGGAAGCGGGATTTCTCCTGTAATGACGAAAACCTTTGATATCGTATATTCAGACCTGTCTTTTGATGCTATCCGACTTCTTAAACATTCCTACGGAAAAGGATATTATGTTGTAGCAGACGGCATTAATCTGCCATTTAGATCCAAAGCTTTTTCTCACACCATCAGCTCGGAAGTACTTGAACATCTGAAAGATGACCGGAAGGCCATTAAAGAGTTGGCCAGAGTTACGCAGCCGTCAGGGAAGCTTGTCGTAACCTTTCCACATAAAAAATCATATTTTGCCAATGATGACCGTTTTGTAAATCACTTTCGGCGCTATGAACTTTCCGAGATGAATAACCGGTTAAAAGAAGCGGGATTCAACGCCATTGCCATACACAAAGTGTTGGGTCCTCTGGAAAAAATTACGATGAGTTTTGTTGTATATTGTTTTTCAGCAGTTCAAAAAGTTAAAAGTGAAAAAGTAAATCAATCCAACAACATTGTGCTAATGAACATTTTTGGTCAGTTTTTCAAGTGGGCCAATCGATTTTATATGTTACCTGTATGGCTGGATGCGAAGATTATACCCCGCTCTTTGTCGGCAGTCTTATTGATTAAGGCGGAAAAGAAGTAACTGTTCAGCCGCAGATTTACACAGGTGAACACAGATAGGTTTAAACACAAAGGGGAAATGCTGTAATTATGAATAGAATGAAATCGTTAATTAAACTACATAGTAACGCAAAGTTGTAAAAAATACAATTTTATGAGGCCGGCAGGCTGGAAGATTGTTAAATGATATTTCTTCTTGACCGACATACCGGTTCGTATTATATTCCGAATTAGTTTAACTAAATTGGAGCAATGTACGAAAATGGAAAATATCAAGAGAATCCTGAATATCGATCTTCCGCCAGGGCAGTCTGCTTTTTTATGGGGGCCAAGAAAGACGGGAAAATCGACTTATCTTAAAGCAATGTTTCCAGATAGCCTTGTGTATAATTTTCTTCAAACAGATCTGTTTCTTGAGTTCTCCAAGAAACCTGCTCTGTTGCGGGAACGGCTGCTTGCAAAGGGCGCTGATGTCCTGAATTACCCTGTGATATTGGATGAAGTACAGAAGATTCCACAAGTCTTAGATGAAGTTCACTGGCTGATTGAAAATAAGGGTTTGAGTTTTATACTGTGCGGCTCAAGCGCACGGAAGCTGAAGAGAGGAAAGGCTAACCTTCTTGGAGGCCGGGCATGGCGTTATGAGATGTTTCCGTTTGTTACGTTTGAATTGGAGAATTGGGATCTGTTGAGGGTATTAAATTGCGGTATGATACCGGATCATTATCTTAAGGAAAACTATAAGAAATCATTGAGTGCCTATACACAGGATTATTTAAAAGAAGAAGTTTTTGATGAGGGGTTAACACGGAACATTCCCGCATTTTCCAGGTTTTTTGATGCCATGGCATACTCTCACGGAGAGCTTACGAATTATTCCAACATAGCGCGTGACTGCGGAGTCGATTCCAAGACCGTAAAAGGATACTACCAGATCCTTGTGGATACGCTTTTAGGCGCTATGGTAGAACCCTTTAAGAAGAGGCAGAACCGGCAAGTTATCAGCAAGGCGGCAAAATTCTACCTCTTTGATGTGGGAGTTGCCGGTGCCGTAACAAAGCGGCATATTGAAGAAGAAAAGGGGGAATTGTTCGGAAAAGCATTTGAGCATTTTATTTTTATGGAGATTGCGGCTTATAATTCCTA
>JASEIZ010000188.1 GCA_030017395.1 Desulfobacterales bacterium
GGTTCACGCTCCTTTGAATAATTAAGAAGATCTAAAACCAGCCCGGAGACTCTGTTAATATTTCTTTCCACCATGTCCCAACCTGTTCTTAGTTTGCTTCCATTGCCCCCCTCTTTTACATCAGCGCCGGCAAAGCTGTCAGGCGACTTTTTCATTGCGGTGTTAACTATATAGACACCCCCCTTTAAGCCGTTTAAAATATTCTTTATGCCATGCGCAAGACCGGCCACTGTCTGTCCTACAGCCGCCAATCTTTCAGATTGTATAAGTTCCTTTTGGAGCCGCTTGATTTCTCTCAAGTCCTGGAAAAATCCAACGCTTCCTATAGGTTTATCAGTTTCATAAAGTATTGCGCCTGAAAATCTTATCGGTATTACCTCACCATTTTTTCCTTCAACACTCGTATCTTCCAATACAAAAATGTCATCAGCGCTTCTTGATTCGCCAGATAAAATACCAGTGGTTTTCTGTCCTATCCCCTCAGGGAAAAGATGATGGACCTTCTTCCGTGTTTTAACCTCATCTTCTGTATATCCAAAAATCCTTTCTGCTGCAGCGTTAAATATCAGAACATTCCCTTCCTTATCCGTAGCAATAATTCCATCGATAGACTGCTGGATCAGTTTACTCTCAAACTCATATCTTCTTTTTACCTCTTCGGTAGCATCCTTTACCATATTCTCCAGGTTATTGGTATACTCCCTTAACAGCCTTTTTGTTTCAAGCCGCTCTTTGGCTCTATTTAGGGCAACCGCAAGAACTTGATCCCCCACCGGTTTGGTTATGAAATCGGATGCGCCCAGTTGAAGGGATTTGATCGCCGATTCCATATCGCCATGACCGGTAATAACTATTACCTGGGTATCCGGGTCTATTTCTTTAACTCTTTTCAAGACCTCAATGCCATCCATACCCGGCATTTTTATATCAGTAAGAACAATAATCGGAAGATTTTTACGGAACAGTTCTATACCTTTTCCACCATCTTCAGCAGTTAAGACCTGATAGCCGTCTCTTTTTAAAGACAAAGATAAGAGCTTTCTTATCCCTTCTTCATCGTCGATTAGTAATAGCTTTAGTTTTGACACATCAATTCTCCGCTGCCTGCCAATGAGCAGGAAATCTTAACTCAAAGGTTGTACCAACACCTTCTTTGCTCTTTACATTAAATGTTCCATCATAGTCGTGGACAATTCCATAACTAATGGACATGCCAAGCCCCGTACCTTTACCAACCTTCTTAGTGGTAAAAAACGGTTCAAATATCCTATCACTGACGCTGTCAGAAATCCCCATACCGGTATCAGATACCATGACTACAACCTGGTTTTCCTTTAGCAATGACTTTATTATTATAGATTTTTCAACATCTGTGCCCATCTTTTCAACCTTTTCATCTATAGCATCAAGCGCATTGGTCACCAGGTTGATAAAAACCTGCTCCAGCCGGTTGTGTTCAGCTATTATAGCGGGTAAGTTTTCTGTTAACTCAAGCTTAAGTTCTATCTGATGCAATCTTAGCTGCTGGCCCAATACTTTAAATACGTCCCTGATAGGGCTATTAATATCTACAGGTGACTTCACAGAAGGAGATATTCGGGAAAACTCCCGTAAATGATTAATAATTCCAGATGCCCTGTCCACATGGCTGTTTATTTCCTCAGACACGGTTTTTAATTCTTCAATATCAATCTTTTTGTCTTGTTTAATTATTTTTTGAATAAAATCGCTTCCAATCTTGATAACATTCAAAGGCTGATTCAATTCATGGGCAATACCTGAGGCCATGGTGCCTATGGTGGTCATTTTACTGGCCTGTACAAGCTGGGCCTCCTTTTCTACGCTCTTCGTAATATCAGTAGTAGCCACGATTAATACCTCCATCCCCATATATTTTGCTGGACAAACCGTAATGTTTACATAGAATGGATGACCATTCTTGCGCACATGTCTTTTTTTAGTAAAGAATCCCCTTTGGCCAAAGGAAAGTTCTTGAAACCCGGCTACAACCTCTCCGGTTTTTTTATGCCCTAAACTAATAAAAGACATTTTTACTAATTCTTCCCTTGAATAACCATAGATATCCAAAGCCCTTTCATTGATATCCAGGATTTGGAAGTTATACCGGTTTATAATAAAGATAGGATCAGGAATAGTATTAAACAAGAGTCTATATTTTTCCTCTGATGTCCTGAGATCTTTCTCATAAGATTTTAATTTATAAAGCATGTGTTGAAAAGAGTCCCTGAGTCTAATTATTTCATCTCCTTTATACTCTCGATGAACGGAACACTTCATACATTGATCTAATTTTTGCGGAAATTTTCCTGACGGCTCGCCAAAGCATAATGTGTCTAACACATACCAGCACGGGATAGTGCCGTCTTTATAGGCCGGACAATCTGTTTTGTCACAGTTCAATAACTTCCAGCACGGTATGGATCGTCTTGGGAGTTTCTCAAAATCATAGCTATATCCTCCACGGCTAATCTCATCAGCGGCCTGAGTCAGCCGGACAATATGTCGAACAATATATCTGTTGAACCATAAGATCAGAAAAAAACCGAGTACTATTACCGATATAACGGCTCTAATTATATTCTGGTTTCGCACCGAAACAAGAGTTTGCTGGATCGGCTCCCAGCTAAACCCAACCGACAACACTCCCAAAAGAGATTTTTCATCCCCGTGACACTTATAACAGGCCTTTTCATTATAAACAGGAATGGCATAACGCAATAGTTTGATATCCACATTATTATGATGGCGCTTTTCCAGCCCCTGTGCTAATTTGCCTGTGCTAAACGTTTCCAGGGTGATCTTAGAAACGGCCTTCCTGTCGATATCATAGGGGTCTACTCCATTACGCCTGATGATACCAGTGTCATCACAAAGATGAACTGCCTTTATATCTTCCAGGGTGCCCAGCCTCTCCAATATGGCCTGAACCTGCTCCATTTCGCCATCCAGCATTGGATACTCTATGCTCTTCATAACAGTATCACTTATTTCCATGGCCATCTTTTTGTTCTCTTCGGTGCGACGATTAACCTGGTTAACCGCATCAAAATAACTAAAAGCGCCCAGCACCGTAAGCAGGATTATGCTCATGCCCAGCATTATCCTGGCTCTTAAACTTCCTGATATCAATTCCTTCAAATTTACCCAGCTAAACATAAAAAAATCCCCTTTTAAACCTAACAAGGTAACCGTTCACAGTTGTCGGTTCACAGTTCAAATGTCATAGATATCCCATTTTCTCAATATCCGGGATGCTTGTGGCCGCTGTGACAGGCAGTGCATACGTTCTTTGGAATGTTCAGTGTCTCTTGATGTTCGCGTTTTGTAGGAGCTTTGAGATGCAGGCTTGCCGGACCATGACAGCTTTCACATTGTTTATTGATCATGCCTGGGGTCTCCCGGACATTGTCAAATCCTCCTTGTTTTCCGTATCCTGTAGTATGACAGGGAAGACAGTTCGGGTCATTATCTTTTTTCCTCATCTGTATGATCCGGAAATTTTTTGAGTATTTCCAGGAATAATAACTCTCCACATGTTCAGGATGGCAGTCCTTACATTTTTCCATTCCAACATATACTGCCCCCACTGTTTTTTTTTCAGCAATAGCTACATTAGAAAGAAACAGTGCGCATAAAATTAATAAAATGGATATTGTAATTAAAACCAAAAATCTATCTTTCATAATAACCGCCTCATTTATCCACATGATTAATATTATATTTTTTCAGCTTTGCATACAACGTACTTCGGCTGATATTCAGCTTTTTTGCGACCTGTAATTTATTCCATTGATATTCTTCCAGCACTTTAGTTAGAAATCTTCTTTCATTTTCCTGAAAGGAGCTTATCTTTTTTTCTTTATTCGCAGTAAAATATATATTATCGGGAAAATTTTGTTCGCTGATAAATCCATTTTTTGTTAGAATAAAAGAGTGTTCGATAATATTTTCCAGTTCCCTAACATTGCCTGGCCAACTGTAATTCATCAACAACTTCATAGCCTTGGAAGAAATTCCTTTTACTTTTTTATTCCCTTGCGAATTCAGTTTTTCAATAAAATATTCAACCAGAAAAGATATATCATTTCGTCTAACCCTGAGAGGGGGAATATTTATTGGAATAACATTTAATCTGTAATATAAATCCTCCCGAAAGTTTCCTTTCTCCACCTCTTTTTGTAAATCTTTATTAGTGGCTGCTATTATCCTGACATTCACTCCAATGGTTTCCTGTCCCCCTAATCTCTCAAACTTTTGAAATTGGAGAAATCTAAGGAGCTTAACTTGTGACATTAAAGGAATCTCGCCG
>JASEIZ010000189.1 GCA_030017395.1 Desulfobacterales bacterium
GGGGCTTATTATATGGAAACGTATAAATGATTTTGCAGAGTCCTTGAGAAAAGAGGTTAAAAAGAAGATTGCCAAAAACAGAAAGCTAAAGGAAAGACAGCAAATTACTCAATGTTCCTTTTTAAAGAAAGATGAAACATGTCTGATATACGATGTAAGACCTTTCAGCTGCCGGCAACTTTATTCTTTGAGGGAATGTGATGGACATGGGCCTACTGTGCATCGCAAGGCGGTTGATTTGGCTAAAAACACCGTTCAAAAACTTCAGCAATTAGATTATACGGGATATTCTGGGCATATCAGCTTTATTTTACACCTTTTTGATAAACCGGATTTTAGAAAGCTTTACCTTGCAGGAGGGCTCGATCCGGGCAAAATTATGGATTTTGGGAAATCACACGGTCTTATTATTAACTACAGCCGGACATAGCATTTTTTATTACTCGAGATTATTATGTGGGAGGCGCCGGTATTGTCAGAATGCCGAAAGCCTCCTCTGGAAAGGAGAGAAAGACAGGGATAAGTGAAGTTTTAATCTCCAATTATTTTTACAAGAGCTTTTTTGCGTCTTCTACCGTCAAACTCTCCATAAAATATCTGTTCCCATGTCCCAAAATCAAGTTTGCCATCAGTGACAGCTACAACAACTTCACGTCCCATTATCTGTCTTTTCATGTGAGCATCTGCATTATCTTCCCCAACATTGTGCTTGTAGTTTGAAACCGGCTCATGGGGAGCGAGCTTTTCAAGCCAGACATCGTAGTCGTGATGAAGACCGGCTTCATCATCATTTATAAAAACCGAGGCTGTAATGTGCATTGCATTAATAAGAACAAGACCTTCTGTTATTCCACTTTCTTTCAAACAATCTTTGACCTGGGAAGTTATATTTATAAACGCCCGTCTTGTTGGAACTTCGAACCATAATTCTTTGCGAAAACTTTTCATATGATTACCCTCCAAAAAAGTAATTTGGGTTTAAATATTTAATGCTAATTTATTGATTAATTCGGCGATTAGATATTCTGCGGTTTGAAGATCTTTAACAGAATTAAATTGGGATTCCAACTCTTGTAGTAGATTATTATATTTTGATATGGTCTTCCCGCCTGACTCATAATTTATGTGGGGCCTGGAATAAAGCTTGTCTTTGAAAAAATAATTTACCGGTCCTGGGGAGGTTTTTGGCCTGAAAGGCCAATTGATCTTTAAATTTAAAAGCTTTCTTACAGTTTCGAGGCATCTGTTATTTTTTAACAGGCAGTTTATCGTTAATGGCCGATTAAGACGTTTTTCAATTTCTTCAAAAATTATGTTTAACAATTTTGTTTCAGTAATTACAAGCCCATAACCATACCAATTAATTGCTGTTTTGCGAACGATCTCTTTGAAAACCGCTGGAAGATCATAGTATGTATGGCAAAAGTAAACCCTGCATGCCATGCCTCCATAAAAACTTAGCCCTCTGAAATCTATACCTTTATTTTCGTCAAGCAGGGGGTGTAAGAGACAACCCACGCGTGAACGTTCTTTCCCCACCAGACCGATATAAGTGCAATGATGAAACTCGGGAAAGGGTCTCGACTGTGGTTCTCTGTCTTCGGCTTCTTCTTTAAAGTCGAGTATGGCATCCAGATTTCGATTAACACTTGAGAACCTGTCTGTGCGCCATGTAAGCATTTCCATTATGGATTCATGCGATGAATCGGCAACATTGTATAAACCGCAGCATGCTCCACAGGAAATTTTCTCATTAACCTGACAAAGGTAAATTCCGCCCGGAACCTGATTGTCATTAGTGTTGAAAAGGGGCATCAATAGAGACCTGTCATGATTGCACGGCCTTATTACAGGCATGGGCGAAGTCTTCGGGATAATGCCCGATAATCCAGCGATATAGCCACTGACTGTAAGTTCCCGGCGATTTAGGATGACGGGGAATAAAAGTGTACATAAGCCGCTGGTCATTGTCCGGATTATCAAATCTCTTTGATGTTTCGTAACAAATCATCATTTCCACACCCAATTTTTCCAGCATCCTTACGGTTGTTAAAATAGCCATGTCCAGAGATTTCCTCATCGTAGAATCCGCCTCGAGAATATTGCCGCACTTTGCTGTGGCCATAATCTGCACTTCTCCTTGACAGCGCTGGGCTTTGGGTACAAAACCTATAATGTTTTCATCCTGATAGAAGACAAGGCTTTTTGTCTTGTCTTTGCTACCATCCATTCTTCTGTTGTTTTTTATGGCATTAATATATGTTTTAAAGAAGTTTTTGCCGGTGCTGTTTTTGAACTGGCGACAGAAGCGAGCCACCTCATCTCCTTGAGTATATGTTGGAAATAAAGTGTGGCTTTCTTCATTTTTTCCATTGATAAAACCCGGAGTATATTTGGGCACTATGGCAAACTGCTGGTGTATTTGCTGGTGAGATGCATTGAGACGATATCCTGAAGGAGATAGATCAAATCCGAAATTCCATCCCCACATTGATGCGTTAAAGGGCAAATTGTTTTTATTTTCTTCATGATCTTTTATGGTTTTAAGAACCTTTATTCGCAAAAACTCTAACTCCTCCTCCGTGAGGCTACGTTTTTTTGCGAGAACGGAAATACCCAGACTCTGGGCGACCTGTGTGTAAACCCTCTGGTAGTATAAATGCCTGAGACCGATCAAATCCTCTTTCTTAAGCGTTTCGATTTTATACCTGATTGAATCATGTGCCATGTTTGCCGCATAATGTCCCCATGGTATATAACTGTTTTCTCTCAGATATTCCCAGATATGAGTGCCGGCAGATTTTTTTTTATACTCTCCCACAATTTTATTGGGTCCCTGGATGCCTGGAACAAGCACCATTGCCTGCTTGTAAATATCAGGTAAAAAAGGATTGTTGGATACGATTTCAAACAAATGGCGGTTTTTAATTGCCTGTCGGATTTCCCCATTTTTTGTTTTTTCATATTGAATACCAGCAGGCTCTCCTGTGCGTGGATCAAACTCAAACAAGCACGACTTTTTAGCTAACTCGACAAGCAAATCAGCATCAGTGGACATTCGGCCAAGTGATATAATAAGTGGATCATTGTCTTCAAACTTATTTATACCGGCTTTTAATCTCGAAAATTTATGTTTGTTAATAATATCAAAAGGATTTGCATTTTCTATTTTTTTATCGGCGCTTGACTTTAATATAAAAGTTGCGCCCATAAAAGGAAACGGGTTGGAGATTTCGAACACCCAGTCCGCATTATCAATTATTACATCATTTGCCGGAAAGTTAATTTTGTTTTTAACAGCGGTTTTGCCGTTAATATGTCCAAGCGTTGTTATATGGTTTTTTCCCCTCAAATTCACTACTGTATAGTCGGGTTTGTGAATGCCGTAAACAAATTCGCCGGAACTTGATACGCAAGTTCTTACAGACAATTCATTCATAAGTTTTCCTTGTTATTTACAATTTTCAGTGAAACTACCTGCTCTTTCGAGATGAACTTTTACGAATTAAATAAAAAACACATGTGAGTTTTAATTGTCAAGAAGGTATATCCTCTGATATAAAAAAGGCAGGGCCTGTTAATGACCCTGCCTTTGGGAACGAACCGTATTCCAGCTATGTGGCGGTAATTATTTTACATCTATGGTTATTTGTTTTGGTTTCTTTTCTTCCGGTTTTGGAACTTCGATTGTAAGGATTCCGTCTTTATAGGCTGCCTTAATATCCTCGGGGTTTACCGTTGTCGGCAGCGTAAAAGATCTGTGAAATGAACCAAAACTTCTTTCCCTGCGGTAGTAGTTTTTTTCCTTAATTTCTTTGTCAATGGATCGCTCACCCTTTAGAGTCAATATATTATCCTTAACATCAACAGCGACTTTTTCTTTATCTACTCCGGGAAGTTCTACTTTAAGAATAATAGCGTCATCAGTGTCATAAATGTCCACCGTGGGTTTCCATGCAGCCAGGCTAACCTCGTCATCAATGTCCTTTGAACGGAGAAAGGCTTCATCAAACATACGATTAATACGGTCTTGCAAGGTTGCTACATTTCTGAAAGGATCCCATCTAACAAGAGTCATAATAACACCTCCTTATTATATTTTGGTTGATTTTGTATTCCGGCAGTCAAAAAACCGGCTTTAATTGTTTATTATACAAAATTGATGGTCTCGTAAAAAGTCTTGAAATCGTCATGCCGGACTTGATCCGGCAT
>JASEIZ010000018.1 GCA_030017395.1 Desulfobacterales bacterium
TGTTATTATTATTGGTGATAGGATTGGGTTATACGGGAAGGTGGAGATAGTACCGCTAAAAACAAAAAAAGGTTGAGTTCCAGATGGTAAAATTGTATGGCAAGAAAAAGTGAGCTCACTTTAGGCACTTTAATTATTTTAACACTTAAATCTAAAGTCGTGCTTTGATAAGTTGGATTCAACTATTTGATTATAAAGGAGAAACAACATGAAGAATATCAAGATTGCTTTCTGGGTAATTATTATCGGGTTTATCATTTTGCTTTTGTTTCAAAATCAGGAAATTATTCTTGCAAAACAGAGTTTCAAGTTAGATCTGATGATTACAGATGAATATCACAGTCCGGAATTGCCGAATGGAATCATATACCTTGTATGTTTATTGACAGGCTTCTTTGTTGCCTTTTTTGCCGGTCTTGCAGACAGATTTAAATCCAAAAAAGATATCAGAACCCTTAAAGCCGCGAACGATTCACAACTTGAAGAGATATCTGCCCTAAAAAGTAAAATAGTATTAATGCAAAGTGTTTCTGCCAGACCAGTTCAAACAGTAGTGGAAAATGCAGAGAATAGAGAAATTAGGATAGAGGATAGAGGATAGAGGGATTAATTTTGAACTGAATAGCGAGCGCATTCCCCGCTGCTTGCGGCGGGGAGCTTCAATTTTGAGTTTTAAATTAAAAGCTGGGGAACAAGCAACAAGCAACGAGTAACCCTGAACCTTGAACAGTGAACCTTGAACCGTTCTTATATGCATCCTTTAAAAGTAACGCCTATGATAAAGCAGTATCTGTCCATTAAGGGCAAATACCCTGATGCAATTCTATTTTATCGGATGGGTGATTTTTATGAAATGTTTTTCGATGATGCCAAGATTGCTTCCAGAATACTTGAAATTACCTTAACTTCCAGAAACAAGAAGGATGAATCTCCAATTCCAATGTGCGGCATACCGTTTCGGGCAGCCCAGGGTTATATTTCACGCTTGATCGGGGAGGGCCGCAAGGTTGCAATATGTGATCAGATTGGGGACCCGTCAACAGCAAAAGGGCTTGTAAAAAGAGAGGTAGTACGCGTCATAACTCCTGGCATGATTGTTGACAATGAACTCTTAGATGAAAAATCAAATAATTATGTCCTTGCTCTGTCCAAGAATAACGATATCGCTGGAATTTCCTATCTTGATATTTCAACAGGGACATTTCGTTTGTCAGAATCCACAGATTTACGTTTTATTATTGATGAAATTCAGAGAGTTTCTCCAAGTGAAATTATTTTACCTGAATCATCAAAAATCGATCGGTTTTTCTCATCAATAATAAACATGCTGCCTGAAAAATCTATAACTTTTTTGGATGATAATGCATTTGAATATAAAAAAGGATATAAAAGCCTTATTGATCAATTCAAGACTATTTCCCTCAAAGGGTTTGGATGTGAAAACTTAAAGGCAGGTATAAGAGCGGCAGGCGCTTTAATATTTTATGTTAGAGAAACCCAAAAACAAAAAATTGAACATATTAACAGCGTTGAGGCATATTCATTAACCAATTACCTTATAGTTGATGATTTAACATGCCGAAATCTTGAGCTAATTATAAATATCATATCCGGCAGCAAACAGGGGGCACTTCTTGGAATAATAGACCGGACCATAACTTCCATGGGAGGAAGGCTGCTTAAAAGATGGATCAGATATCCCCTTATTAATGATCGTGAAATCAGGTTAAGACTTGATGCTGTTGAAGATGCAAAGAATAATATTCAGGTTCGCAGAAATATCAAGGAGAGTTTAAAATCCGTATATGATCTTGAACGTCTTTGCAGCAAGATTTCCATGGGATATTCAAATGCAAGGGATCTTTTTGCAATAAAGCGTTCCATAAATAGTCTGCCGGATATATTCTCCAGCCTTTCACATTTTAAAGCAGAGCTTTTCAAATGGAATGAGGATGTTGACGATTTATATAAACTGGCAGATTTGATTGAAAGGGCGATTCGGGAAGATGCGCCTCCAACGATTAATGAGGGTGGTATAATCAAACCGGATTTTAATCAAGAGCTTTACGAACTTGTTGAAATCAGCCGGCAGGGCAAAACCTGGCTTGCGAAGCTGGAAGCACAGGAAAAGAAAACCACAGGAATAACCTCACTTAAAGTTAGGTATAACAGGGTGTTTGGATACTATATAGAGGTTCCCAAAGCACGCCTGGATGCTGTTCCGGATCATTATATCCGGAAACAAACCCTGGTAAATGCCGAACGTTTTATTACCGATGAACTTAAAAAATATGAAGATGATATTTTAGGCGCAAATGACAAGATAGCCTCACTTGAATGTAAAATATTTAACGATATCAGGCAGGAAGTTATAAAAAATAACACATCTATTCAAAAGGTCGCCAAATTTTTAGCTGATCTGGATGTTCTGTGCGCTCTTGCCGAAGTTGCCGATCAAAATGGTTACAACAGACCTGAAATTGCAACAGACGGAATTATTCTGATTGAAGACGGACGTCATCCGGTAGTGGAAAAAATGATTTCGGGGGAACGTTTTGTGCCGAACAGTATTAAAATGGATAATGATGAAAGCCAGATACTTATTATAACCGGTCCCAATATGGCAGGGAAATCCACAATTCTTCGGCAGGTAGCGCTTCTGGTTATTATGGCGCAGATGGGTTCTTTTGTTCCTGCAAAAAAGGCTTCAATGAGCATTACAGACAGGATATTTACCAGGGTTGGAGCACTGGACAACCTTTCTCAAGGCCAGAGTACCTTTATGGTGGAAATGCAGGAAACAGCTAATATTTTAAATAATGCAACAGGACAAAGTCTTGTTATTATGGATGAGATAGGCAGGGGCACAAGCACGTTTGACGGTCTCAGCATTGCCTGGGCGGTTGCAGAATACCTGCACGATATAAAGGAAGGTGGCGTGAAAACCCTTTTTGCCACCCACTACCATGAGTTGACGGAGCTTGCCAAAACAAAAAAACGGGTGAAAAATTATAATATCGAGGCAACCGAATGGAATGATGAAATAATCTTTTTAAGAAAACTAGTTGAAGGAAGCACCGATCGAAGTTATGGTATTCAGGTTGCCAGACTTGCCGGCATTCCGGACACAGTTATAAACAGAGCAAAAAATATTCTTTTTAATATAGAAAACAGAGAGAGCAAATTAAACGAATCCAATCTTTTTTCAAACAAGAACAATTCTGTAAAAAAAGGGCAGGTCCAGTTAAATCTATTCCGTCGGCCGGAGTCTTTTGTAATAGAAAAGTTGCAAAAGCTTGATACATTAAAAATGACCCCTCTTGAAGCACTGAACTATCTGAATAAGCTCCAAGAGGAGATAGGAAAGGGAAAATAGGATTGAGAAAAGAGGAAATGGGAAAGAGGCTCATCAATTATCCTCTATCCTCTTTTCTATTTCCTCTATTCTATGATGTCTTTACGTGATAAATGGGATAAAATTTGGCTAAAAACCCATTAATATTATTATATTTTCTTGTTTGCTGTATCATTTTGATTATGCAGCCTGACATATCATCGGCTGTTATGGCAAGAGATAAGTATATTAAAGCTGAAACCTGTTATAATAATCTTTGCAAAAGCCCCGAAAAGCAAAAATACAGACACAACTGGCTGAATTGTATAGAAAAATTTCAGGCTGTTTACAAACATGATCCCTCAGGTCCGTGGGCTGCAGCAGGGCTTTATATGTCCGGGAAGCTTTATCAGGAGCTTTACGAAAGATCGTATAAAAAGTCGGATAAAGAGGAGGCCCTTGATTTATTTGAGCGCATTGTAAAACGCTTTCCGAAAAGCAGATATAAATATAATGCTGGTATGGCTATAAGAGCTCTTTCAATGCCAAGGAGCCAAAACATCGCGTCAATTAAAACAGAAGATGAACATAAACAAATTAAAGAGGCCGTCATAGGCGACTCTTCAAATCCGGAAAAACCTTCTATTATAACCGGTCTTCGATTCTGGTCCAATCCAAACTATACCAGAATTGTTATCGATGCAGACAGGGAAACCTCGTACGTTCACGAATTTCTTAGAAAAGATCCTTCAATCAAAAAGCCCCAGCGTCTGTATGTTGATTTAAAAACCTCCATTTTAGGTAAAAACACGGAAAAGAGAATCCCTATTAACGACAATATGCTCAGCGATGCGCGAGCCGGCCAGCATACATCCGATTCGGTCAGGGTGGTTATAGATATAAAATCGTTTAAGACTTACAAAATTTTTTCATTGAAGAACCCATTCAGAATCGTCATAGATGTATGGGGGGAAGACACAAACGCAAAATATAAGGCAGACTCTAAGCTTGTACCATCAAAACAGAGTGGAAAGATTCCTACAAGCGCTCTGGCAAAGCAGCTGGCTCTTGGTGTTAACACAATTGTTATCGATCCCGGGCATGGCGGCCGTGATTATGGAGCGCCGGGCTATTTAAGGGGTGTTCATGAAAGAAACGTGACGCTTAATATCGGGAAAAAACTCGCTAAAACAATTCGCGAAACCCTGGGTTGCAAAGTAATTATGACCCGCAACGGAAATAAATATCTTACGCTTGAGGAGCGAACGGCGATTGCAAATACAGAAAATGCAGATCTTTTTATATCAATTCACACAAATGCCGCCAGGGACAGAAGGGCTTGCGGTATTGAAACTTTTTTCTTAAACCTTGCTACAGATGATGATTCCATATTGGTTGCCGCACGTGAAAACGCCACATCAACCAAGAATATCAGCGACCTTCAAACTATTTTAAACGATCTTATGCAAAATGCCAAGATCAATGAATCAAGCCGTCTGGCATACCATGTTCAAACGGCTATGTGTGAACATATGCAAAAGGAATACAGCCAGATAAAGAACAAAGGGGTAAAACAGGCGCCGTTTTATGTTCTCCTTGGAGCCCAAATGCCTTCCATATTGATAGAAACATCCTTTATAAGTAATTATAGGGAATGTAAAAGATTAATCGACTCAAAATACCAGAATCATTTATGCGATGCCATAGTAAAAGGTATCAAAAGCTACATCAAGGAGACAAATCCAACCGCTTTTTTAGAAACAGATACTAATAAAAAAGGGTAAAGTCTAAGGTGTTGAGGTTCAGGCTCACGCAAAGGCGAACATCGAACATCGAACGTCCAACATCGAATAATGATGTCGCTTTGCTCCTCAAATTATTCCGAGCTTCGCGAAAAGAGCCTGATGTTGTTTTTATCCGTGTGTTTCTGTGTGGGTCTGTGGCAGAATTTAGGGATTATAATTTTAAAATCTTTGCGCCTTAGCAAGCTTTGCGTGAGGCATTTTGGGAGATTATTATGGAATATAAAAACATTGTATTCGAAGTAAAAGATGGCATTTCAATAATTACATTCAACAGGCCTGAGGTATTAAATGCCTTAAGCAACAATCTGCTTAATGAGCTGTCTCACGCTCTTGATGAAATTGCCAAAAATAAGGATATCAGAGTTCTTATCATTACCGGAGCCGGTGAAAAATCGTTTGTCGCAGGAGCTGATATCAAGGAGATATCCACCTTTGATGCGCTGGATGCAAAATCTTTTGCTCAAACCGGTCAATCTACTATAAATAGATTTCAAGAATTGCCGATACCGGTTATTGCCGCAGTAAACGGCTTTGCCCTTGGGGGAGGATGCGAGATAGCGCTTGCGTGCGATTTTATCTATGCATCTGAAAACGCAATGTTCGGTCTGCCCGAGGTTAATCTCGGACTTATACCAGGTATGGGAGGCACACAAAGACTGCCAAGGTTGATAGGGAAAAACATGGCTAAGGAAATGATATTTACAGGGAAGATAATTACAGCGACCGAAGCTGAAAAAATCGGAATAGTTAACAGGGTCTGTTCTCAAAAATCCCTTATGGAGGAAACTATAAAGGTTGCCGGAATCATTGCTTTAAAAGGAAAGGTCTCTATCCGTGCAGCAAAACAGGCTATTGACATCGGAGCGAATGTTGATCTTTATTCAGGCTGCAATATTGAAATAGATGCATTTGCTTTATGCATGGCCAGCGAGGACGCTAAAGAGGGAACCATTGCCTTTATTGAAAAGAGGACGCCTGATTTTAAAGGAAGTTTAAAAGAGTAAATCTTTTTGCTTGACATATATTTTTTAAGATATTATAGTTAACTATTGGTTATTTTACATAAATATTAAGGGTTTCATAGATGAGGTCTTGGTTTTTTTACTTTTGTTTTTTTAGGTGCCTGGAGGGTTTCTTTTTTGGGAAGTCTATCCATGGGCTGGCAAGGTAAAAAATGCCAAACTTGATATAACACAAAACCATGGGGAGATGAAACAAAATGGAACTCATGGTTTTCTAAAAGGCTGTGAGTTTTACTCGCAGCCTTTTTTATTGTTTGAAAGGAGTGTTGGAATGATTCTCGATATAGGATTTGAAACCATGCCAAGGGAGGATCTGGAGGCAATCATACTGCGGCGGCTCAAGGCCACCATTGATCGTGTCTATGCAAGTGTTCCTTTTTACAGGAAAAAGTTTGAAGAAAATCATATCGCACCCAACGATATCAAGTCGTTAGAAGATTTAAAAAAAATCCCCTTCACTACAAAAGCAGATTTGCGTGATAATTATCCCTTTGGAATGTTTGCGGTTCCCATGGATAATGTTATTCGTATTCATGCTTCTTCCGGGACCACCGGAAAGCCCACCGTTGTGGGATATACGGCTCGGGATATTAATACATGGGCCGAGCTTATGGCTCGTTCCCTTGCCGCAGGAGGAGCAACTCGCAAAGACATAATTCACAACGCATACGGTTATGGGCTTTTTACAGGAGGTCTTGGTATTCATTACGGTGCGGAGAAACTCGGTGCTTCTGTTATTCCGGTATCCGGAGGAAACACAAAAAGACAGGTTGTGATAATGAAGGATTTTGGCCCGACTATACTGACGGCAACACCTTCTTATACTCTTTATCTCGCAGAGGTGGCGGAAGAAATGGGTGTTTCTTTTCATGATTTAAAATTCAAATTCGGAATATTTGGGGCTGAACCCTGGTCTGAGAAAATGCGGGAGGAGATAGAACGGAAGTTGAATTTAACTGCAGTAGATATTTACGGGTTAAGCGAGGTCATGGGGCCTGGCGTTGCCATTGAATGTCATGAAGCGAAAAAAGGTCTTCACATCTTTGAGGATCACTTTATTCCTGAAATTATTGATCCCGAAACCGGAGAAGTCCTTCCTTATGGTGAGACCGGCGAACTTGTTTTTACGACCATAACCAAGGAAGCTTTTCCTGTTATACGGTATAGAACTCGTGACATAACCTCTCTCAATCCGGAGCCGTGTATATGCGGTCGGACACATATACGCATGAACAGGGTCACTGGTCGCACTGACGATATGCTGATTATTCGTGGTGTCAATGTTTTTCCATCGCAAATTGAAAGTGTTCTCATGGAAATGGATGAGGTTGAACCTTACTATCAACTTGTAGTTGACAGAGAGGACAATCTGGACACTCTCACTGTTATGGTTGAAGTGGGTGAGCGTCTTTTTTCTGATGAAGTAAAACACCTGCAGGATCGGGAAAGAAAAATAGCAAAGAATATAAAGGATTATCTTGGCGTTTCCGCAAAAGTGAAATTGGTGGAACCAAAGGTAATTGCCCGCAGCCAGGGCAAAGCTGTGCGGGTGATTGACAATCGAAAGATATAGAAGATATAGAGGAGAGGAAAGAGGATATAGGAAAAAGAAAATAGAATAGACAGAAAGGGATGAAGGTCCGTCAATTATCCGAATTCTTCTATTCTCTATTCTCTTTCCTCTTTCCTCTTTCCTCTTTCCTCTATTCTATAATGATTAACTTGGTGTCTTGGTGGCTACCTGAAAGGAGGAAAAATGTTAGTTGAACAGATATCGGTTTTTCTGGAAAACAAGGCTGGACGTTTGGCCGAAGTTGCAGCTATTCTTGCGGAAGCTGATGTGAATATCAGGGCGCTGGCCCTGGCAGATACATCTGATTTTGGCGTATTGAGACTGATCGTAAATGACAACCAAAAGGCCATACGAGTATTAAAAAGTCGTGGTTTTACCGTGAGTAAAACCGATGTTTTGGCAGTAGAAGTGGAAGACAGGCCCGGAGGCCTGAATCGAATACTCGATATTTTGCACAAGGCTGGAATTAACGTGGAGTATATGTATGCTTTTGTACAGCATAGCGGAAAAAATGCGGTAATGATCTTTAGAATCGATGCGATAGATGATGCCATAAAAATACTTCAAAAGAACAACGTAACGGTAATTGAGGGAAGCAAAGTATATACGATGTAAAGACATCAATATTTTTTAAACCAGTTAGAGAAAAATCATCGTTCTTAAAATTAGAAACAATGGGAGGAAAAAATGACACTCAAGAGAATTTCTGTTATCATAACAATTTGTTTTTTTGCTATAGGACTGCTTGTCGGCCAGGCAAACGCCCTTGAAGGATCATATAAAGTAGGCGCCGTTTTTTCCGTGACCGGCCGTGCCTCTTTTTTAGGTGATCCGGAAAAGAAAACCGTCGAGATGCTGGCTGAAAAGATTAACGCGACCGGCGGGATTAAAGGAAAAAAACTGGAACTTGTTATTTATGACGACGAGGGTGATGCTACCAAATGTAACCTGGCGGTAGAAAAGCTCATTACCAGGGACAAAGTCTGTGCGGTGATCGGGCCTTCCTTGAGCGGGCCATCCCTTGCGGTGATATCGGTTGCTGAAAAATACGAAACCCCCCTGGTCTCCTGCGCAGCCAGTTACAAGATTGTTTATGATGAAAAAACAGGCAAGCCGTATAAATGGGTTTTTAAAACCCCACAGTCTGACAGCATGGCTGTGGAGGCTATTTATACCCATCTTAAAAACAGAGGAATCAATAAAATCGCCATTATGAGTGTGACCTCCGGATTTGGGGCCAGTGGACGTTCAGAGCTGATTCGGCTTGCACCGGAGTTTAATATGAACATTGTTGCAGATGAAAAATACGGGCCAAAAGATACGGATATGACAGCACAGTTAACCAAAATTAAGGGAGTGGCTCCTGCCGCTATTGTGAACTGGTCAATCGGTCCCACACAGGTTACGGTGACTCGGAACTGGAGAGATCTGGGAATGGCAGGTATCACGTTATACCAGAGTCATGGATTTGGCAGCCGTAAAAATATCGAGCTGGCTTCGGGAGCTGCCGAAGGTGTTTTCTGCCCGCTGGGCGCCTGTAATATCGCCGAGCTTTTACCGGCAAACCATCTTCAAAAAAGTGTAACAATGGATTATATGAAGAACTATATGGCCAAACATAACGAACCTCTGAGTTCATTCGGTGGCCATAGCTGGGATGCCTTAATGTTAGTGGTCGACGCTCTTAAGTCGGTTGGCTGTGATAAAGCTGCAATACGAAATTACATTGAAAACCAAAAGGGCTTTGTAGGTCAACACGGATTGTTTAGTTTTTCGCCGGATGACCATAACGGCCTGACCAAAGATGCTTTTAAAATGGTAATCGTGAAAGGCGATGACTGGGCGCTTGTGGACTGATGGAAAAAATTACACTGGCAAGCCAACTTTTACAATATTTCATTACCGGCCTAACGGTGGGCAGCGTTTATGCCATGGTGGCCGTGGGATTTAATATTATTTATAATGTAACTGAGATCATCAATTTCGCCCAGGGTGAATTCGTCATGCTGGGCGGATTGATAATGGTTTTTTTGCATGTTGCCATGGGGCTGTCTCTTATTCTGGCCTTTCCGGCTACAATTGTTCTGGTAACATTGATCGGAATACTTATCGACCGTCTTGCTATTCGCCCCATCCGTTGTCCATCTGTCCTTACATTGATTATCGCAACAATTGCAGTGTCTATCATAATCAAGGGAACGGCTTCCTTTATTTGGGGCAAGAACCCTTTTGATCTTCCCGCGTTTTCCGGCCGCAATCCAATCAACATCCTTGGCGCCGTGATTCAACCCCAATATTTCTGGGTAATAGGCTTTTTGGTTGTCACAGCTGTTGCTCTGTCCATATTCTTTGATCGGACCATCATGGGCAAGGCCATGAGCGCCTGTGCCGACAATCCAAATGCTGCAAGTCTGGTGGGCATTAATGTCAAGCAGATGGTTTTGTTGTCCTTTGCTCTTTCAGCCGCTATCGGAGCGGTAGCAGGTATTACTATAACCCCGATTTCCCTTATGGAATATGACCGTGGGGCAATGTTGGCGGTAAAGGGATTCGGGGCGGCCATTTTGGGCGGGCTGGGAAGCTTTCCTGGCGCTATCCTGGGGGGGCTGATCATGGGAAGCATCGAATCTTTTGGAGCGGGTCTTATTAGTTCGGGATACAAAGATGCGTTTGCTTTGATCGTGCTTCTGGTTATCTTGTTCTTTAAACCCAGCGGACTTATGGGCAGCGTAGAGATCAGCAGAATCAAAAGGTTTTAGGCATGTTACGAATAGCCAAACTTCCCATTGCCGTCTTTGCTCTTTTTATCATTGTTTTTCCATGGATTGCCCGCCAAATTCCCGTTATAGAACACTATACCAATATTATGGTTTTTGTGGGTATTTATTGCCTGATTACTATCGGTCTCAGCCTTCTGATGGGGTATGCTGGACAGATATCCATCGGGCATGCGGCGTTCTTTGGTATCGGTGCATATGTTTCGGGCATCCTGACCGCAAAATATGGCATGAATGCCTGGGCATGTATGGTGATCGGAATGGCTATCGCCGCGGTTGTGGCTGCTCTGGTAGGTGCGCCTTCTCTTAAATTAAAAGGGCATTATCTGGCCATGGCAACCATTGCTTTTGGAATCATCGTTTTTATAATCTTTAACGAAGAAATCGAATGGACCGGCGGTCCGGACGGCATGTCTGGAATCCCGGGGTTAAGCCTTTTTGGCTTTGAGTTTAATTCTGTTAAACGCTATTATTACCTTGTTTGGGGTTTTGTTCTGGCGGTTTTTATCTTTACTGTTAATGTAATTCAGTCGGGCACTGGACGTGCTTTAAGAGCCATCCACGCCAGTGAACCAGCAGCCAGTGCCATGGGGGTAGATGTTTTCAGGTTCAAGATACTGGTTTTTGTTTACTCTGCTGTTTTGGCGTCTTTGGCCGGAAGTTTTTATGCTCATTATCTTAATTTTATCAATCCATCGACTTTTGACCTTTTCTTTTCCGTAAAACTTCTGATTATGATCGCCCTGGGCGGGATGCATAGCATCTGGGGCGCGATCGTGGGTACCGGGCTGATCACCTTTTTGAGCAATGAATGGCTGCGGTATTTTGAGGAGTTTGAGATCATAGTGTATGGCGCAATACTCCTCTTTGTCACCGTTTTATTGCCGGATGGTCTGGCAGGGGTGCCGGGGGTTGTAAAAGGCTGGTTCAGGAAACAGGTATCTGATGAGCGCTGATATAGAAGAAAACGTTCTCGAGCTGCAAGGGGTAATCGTAACCTTTGGCGGGCTGATGGCGCTCAGCGACCTTAATTTTAAAGTTCGAAGGGGAACCATTAAAGCGATTATAGGTCCCAACGGCGCGGGCAAGACAACTCTATTTAATGTTATTACCGGATCTTTTCCGCCAACTGAGGGAACGGTGAAGTTCAAAGGACGACCCATTCAGCATCTCAAAGCCCACAAGATTGCGGCTTTGGGTATTTCACGGACTTTCCAGACGGTCGAGTTGTTTGGAAACATGACGGTTATTGAAAATGTCATGCTGGGCTGTCATACTAAAATTCGGACATCCTTTATGGCTTCCGGGTTTGCTGTGCCTCAGTCCAGACGTAAGGAAAAACAGATCGAAGAAAGTGCATTGAAGATTTTAAAATTTATCGGGCTTGCTGATAAATTCAAAGATTCGGCGGACAGCCTGCCGCTGGGCGAACAAAAATTACTGGAGATTGGGCGGGCGCTGGCCAGTGAGCCGGAACTGATTTGTCTGGACGAACCCGCGGCGGGTCTCAATGAGACAGAAACCCACGTGGCATCTTCCCTGATTAAAGCCATTAATGCAAAAGGAACGACAGTTTTACTGGTGGAACATGATATGAAAGTGGTGATGAATATCTCGAATGAGATTTTGGTGCTAAACTATGGCGAGAAAATCGCCGAGGGGCCACCTGAAGATGTTCGGAACAGCCACAGAGTTATTGATGCGTATTTAGGAGGAGTGGCCTGATATGCTGCGGATTGATGGGCTCAACGCCTCTTATGGAAGTATCCGTGTGCTTAAAGATGTTTCCATACAGGTTCCCGCGGGAAATGTGGTTTCCATCATTGGCGCCAACGGGGCAGGCAAGTCGACACTGTTAA
Source organism: Desulfobacterales bacterium (assembly GCA_030017395.1). Classification (GTDB taxonomy): domain Bacteria; phylum Desulfobacterota; class Desulfobacteria; order Desulfobacterales; family ETH-SRB1; genus Desulfaltia. Next base: position 12,371 of record JASEIZ010000018.1, read on the forward strand.
AATCTATTTCCGGCATAATGAAGATCAATGGTGGGCGTATTCTTTATAAGGAACGAAATATTGCCGGCATGCGGACAAACCAGATTGTGCGCCTGGGCGTTTCACATGTCCCGGAAGGGAGACAGATTTTTGCCCATCTAACAGTTTGTGACAATATCAATCTCGGGGCATATCATTACTTTAAACGGAGCAACCGGCTTGAGATCAAGGAGAGAATGACACGTGTCTATCATATGTTCCCAATCCTGGAAAAGCGTTCCAAACAGATCGCCGGCACCCTTTCCGGCGGCGAACAGCAGATGCTGGCCATAGGCCGTGCCCTGATGGGACGTCCAGAGCTTTTACTTTTGGACGAACCTTCCATGGGCATAGCCCCGTTGGTGGTTCGGGAAATTTTTAATGTCATTAAACAGCTCAACCAATCAGGTGTTACGGTTCTGCTTGTGGAACAGAATGCAAAGGCTGCCATTAAAGTGGCCCATAACTCCTACGTGCTCGAGAGAGGTGAAATCGTTTTAGAAGGTTCATCTGCTGAACTTTTGAACAACCCCAAGGTAAAAGAGCATTATCTGGGCGGATAGGATAGAGAAAATAGGATAGAGAAAATAGGATAGAGAAAATAGGATAGAGAAAATAGGATGAATGTCCGTCAATTATCCTCTATTCTCTTTACTCTATCCTCTATTCTATGATATAAATTACAGATTATGGCAAAAAATAAAAAAACCGTTCAATTAGTATGGGGTATTGCCCTTGTTTTAGCCGGAATAGGTGTGTTTTACAGAATACCTCAAGTTATGCCAAAAATAGAGCAGATCAAACAGTTTTCTTCAATAATGTTTTTCATACGTTTTTGTTTCTATTTTTTAGGTGTTTTGCTTATAGGCGGAGGAGTACAGAAACTTTATAATAATTATAAAAGTCAAAAAGATTCGGATGAGGGACCTTTTACTTTGTCCTGAAAAGCATGGTCCTTTGGTCCAGGATTCTTTACTAATATCTAACACTTTTTTACTATTTGATAATAAGTATGCTAAACGAAACTAATCAATTAGACACAAAACATTCAAGTGTCAGCAATCTCAAAATTGAGATAGAATACAGAACTAAACTCCAGGACATTTGCAACAAAATATATGCTGCATCTAATATAGATGAAATTCTGGTTGATCTGAAGGACGAGATCACCGGACTTTTTCAAGCAGAAAGACTTACGGTTTATGTTGTGGACGGTGAAAAAAGGGAGCTGGTGTCTCGATTCAAGTCCGGCAACGAAATATCAGAAATACGTATCGCTATATCGGCAGACAGTATAGCCGGATATTCCGCTTTCAAGCAGAAACTGATTAATGTCAAAAATGTTTATGATGAAAAGGAGCTCCACGCAATCGATCCGGTCCTTAAATTTGATAAAAGCTGGGATCAAAAAACAGGTTTTAAAACAAAACAGGTTTTAGTAGTTCCGATCATCTTCAAGAAATATCTTTTAGGCGCTGTTCAACTTATAAACCATACATCCGGAACTTTATTTTCCAAGCGGGACGAGACCTCGGTAATCGAACTGGCCAAGATACTCGGGATCGCGCTGTACAATCAAAAACGGATAGCAAGGGCCAAGACGAACAAGTTCAGTTATCTCATTGCAAATCAAATTATTACCCAGAAAGAGCTCGACAAGGCTATTGTCGACGCAAGACGAAGAAAAGAACCTGTTGAAAATATTTTGATATCTGATCTTAAAATCACAAAAAACGACATAACAAAATCGTTCTCTAAACATTACAATGTTCAACACATTGAATACAATCCGAAAACACCTATTCCAGGCGATCTTCTTGTAGGTTTGAAGGTCCCTTTTATGCGCAATAATCTATGGATACCTTTGCATGTTGATAACAACGGAAGTATAGTGATAATAGTGGATAACCCACATAATCTTCAGAAGATTGACGAAATAAAAGGGCTCTTTCCAGGGAAAAAATTGGTGTTTCGCGTTGCGTTAAAGGAAGACATATTGAATTATATTAGGCTGTTTACTCAGGACGCAAAAGAACTTGCCGATATGGATGATATACTTAGACAGCTTCACGACGAGGCAACAGAAATAGAGGAGGCCGAAGCCTCTGTTACAGAAGAAAACAGCGCGGTAGTTCAGCTTGTAAACAAGATAATTATTGATGCGTACAGTCGCGGCGCTTCAGATATTCACATTGAACCATATCCAGGAAAGGAGAATACTCGGGTACGCATAAGAATAGACGGAAATTGCGAATTATATCAGACCATACCTTATAATTACAAAAATGCTGTTGTGTCGCGTTTAAAGATCATGTCCGATCTTGATATAGCAGAGCGCCGCAAACCCCAGGACGGGAAGATTAAATTTAAAAAATACGGGGGCCCCGACATAGAGCTCAGAGTTGCGACCGTTCCAACTCAGGGTGGAATGGAAGATATTGTGATGCGTATCCTTGCGGCAGGTGAACCTATTCCACTTAACAAAATGGGCTTTTCAAAACAAAATTATGAAAATTTTGTAAGTGTTATTACAAAACCTTATGGAATCATATTTGTATGCGGTCCCACAGGTTCAGGTAAAACCACCACGCTTCATTCAGCTTTGAGCTATATTAATAATGTTGAAACCAAGATATGGACTGCCGAAGATCCTGTTGAAATTACTCAGACCGGTTTGAGGCAGGTCCAGGTGAAGCCAAAGATAGGATTTGATTTTGCCGCTGCAATGCGAGCATTTTTAAGAGCGGATCCGGACATTATTATGGTTGGTGAAATGCGGGACAAGGAAACCACATCAATAGGCATAGAAGCATCACTCACCGGTCACTTGGTGTTTTCAACACTTCATACTAATAGCGCCCCGGAAAGTATAACAAGGCTTCTTGATATGGGAATGGATCCTTTTAACTTTGCAGACGCTATCCTGTGCATCCTTGCTCAACGACTTATTCGTACTCTCTGCAAGGATTGCAAGAAGACCTATCACCCATCAAAAGAAGAATATGATGAACTTGTCAGGGAATATGGTGACGAAGCTTTTGAAAAAAATGTAAAAATTCCTTACTCGGACAATTTAAGTCTATACAAACCTGTGGGATGCGCGGCATGCGGTAATACCGGTTATCGTGGTCGTATGGGCATACACGAACTGTTAATGGGGACCAACGTGCAGAAAAGATTGATACAGAGCTGTGCGAAAATGGAGGATATTCGAGATCAGGCTATAAAGGACGGCATGACTACACTTAAGCAGGATGGAATCGAAAAGATTTTTGCCGGAAACTCCGATCTTCTTCAGGTCAGAAAAGTCTGCATTAATTAATAGAAAACAGGGGTTTAGCTTGTCGGTCTGAAGGCTGTTTTTCCCTTCATTCAGAACTAAAAATTAAAAACTCAAAATTATACTTAACACCTGACACTATGCGTATAGGCATTGGATATGATATTCACAGATTAGTACGCGGACGTCAGCTGATTATCGGCGGGGTTGCGATTCCATTTGAAAAGGGCCTTTTCGGGCATTCAGATGCGGACGTGCTTGTTCATGCCGTGTGTGACGCACTCCTGGGCGCTGCCGGCCTTGGCGATATTGGTTTGCATTTCCCGGATACAGATTCTGAATTTAAAGACATATACAGTATAACGCTCCTTGCGGAAACCTATAAAATGGTCAGCAGTAAAGGTTTTACGATAACCAATATAGATTCCACCGTTTTTGCCGAAGCCCCGAAGCTTTTACCATATAGAAAAGCAATGCAGAAAAACATTGCCAAAACAATTAAAATCGAAGTTGACAGAGTCAATATCAAAGCGACTACCACAGAGGGCCTTGGAATTGTTGGAGCTGGAGAAGGGATAGCCGCAATGTGCATTGCGCTGCTCAGGGAAAAATTGTGACGCTTCGCATTTACAATACATTAAAAAAAAAAAAGGAGCTGTTTAAATCTGTCGAAGAGGGCAGGGTAAGCATGTATGTTTGCGGTCCTACTGTTTATGATTCCTGTCACATAGGACATGCCAGATCTGTTGTGACATTTGATGTTATCGCCCGCTATTTTAAAGAAAAAGGCTATAATATAACCTATGTAAGAAATTTTACCGACATTGACGACAAAATAATAAACAGAGCTAATCAGTTGGGCATTGATTGCAGGGAACTTGCCGAAAAATATATCAGCGAGTTCTATGATGATATGGAAACTCTGAATGTTGAAAAGGCTACAATCGAGCCAAGAGCCACTGAGCATATTGACAGTATAGTAAAAGTTATTGAAATATTGATTGAGAAAGGCTTTGCATACTTAATAGACGGCGATGTTTATTATGCGGTTGAATTGTTTAAAGACTATGGAAAACTTTCCGGGCGGAGGCTGAAGGATATGGAGGCCGGCGCAAGGGTGGATATTGACAAAAGGAAACGCAATCCTTTTGATTTTGCTTTATGGAAATCGTCAAAGCCTGGAGAACCGGCATGGAACAGTCCGTGGGGCAAGGGCAGGCCAGGATGGCACATTGAATGTTCGGCCATGAGCGCCGAATATTTAGGAGAAACCTTTGATATCCATGGCGGAGGAAAAGATCTCATTTTTCCGCACCATGAAAATGAAATAGCCCAGTCAGAAGCCGCATTCGGGAAAACTTTTGTCAGATATTGGATTCATAATGGTTTTGTAAACATCAATCAGGAGAAAATGTCAAAATCACTCGGGAACTTTATCGTACTAAAGGAAATAGTAAAGCATTATCATCCCGAAGCATTGCGTCTTTTTCTTCTTTCCAAACATTATCGCAGCCCTGTTGACTTTACAGACAAGATAATGGATGAATCAGTTGCCGGTCTTGATAAAATTTATGCGCTGCTTGAGCGTATCGAGAAACAATTCGGGCCTGCATCAATCCAAGATAAAACCTTGGGTTCTACTGTGTTTTGGGAGCAATTCTGTAAAGCCATGGATGATGATTTCAATACCGCCCTTGGAATAGCCACGCTTTTTGAGGCTGTTCGCAGTATAAACCGCCTGCTCGATGAACCGCAAAAGCGAGCGCATTCCCCGCAGCTTCAAAACAAAAACAGCTTTTCTCAGGATGCTGAAGACAAAGTGCGTTCGGGTCGGGCAGATATCCTGAAAATGGGCGCCATTTTAGGCATACTTGATGAATCACCCGAAGACTATTTTGTAAAAAAAAGATCCACGGAACTTGAAAAAAAAACGATCGATTCTGAAATGATTGACAAGATGATAAAAGAGCGGATTGAAGCCAGAAAGGCACGAAAATGGGACATGGCCGATCAAATCAGAAAACAGCTTGAAGAAATGAATATAATTATTGAAGATCGTCCCGAAGGCACAATTTGGAAAGTAAAGAGTTAACACCTAACACTTAACACCCATGCCCCTTTTTAATCTTATATCAGATTTCACACCAAAAGGTGATCAGCCAAACGCGATTAAATTATTAAGCGAGAGCATTTTGTCCGGCAACAAACACCATGTACTTCTGGGAGTTACGGGGTCTGGAAAAACTTTTGCCGTGGCAAATATTATTAAAACAGTTGAAAAGCCGACTCTTGTGCTGGCGCCCAACAAAACCCTTGCTGCCCAGCTTTATAGTGAGTTTAAGTCGCTTTTTCCTGAAAATAGTGTCGAATATTTTGTAAGCTACTATGATTATTACCAGCCTGAAGCTTATATCCCCGCCAGTGATACTTATATACAAAAAGATTCTTCAATAAACGAAATGATAGATAAATTGCGTCACAGCGCGACCAGATCCGTGCTTTCACGCAGGGATGTTATTGTTGTAGCAAGCGTATCATGTATATTCGGACTTGGCGCTCCCGAAGATTATCTTTCTATGAGTGTTGAGCTGAAAACCGGCATGGAGCTTGTTCGAAATAAGCTTCTGTCCAGGCTTGTTGCCATGCAATATGAGCGAAACGATATTGATTTTCACAGGGGAGCTTTCAGGGTAAGAGGCGACAGAGTTGAAATATTTCCTTCTTATGAAGAAGAGAGCGCGATTCGCATCGATTTTTTCGGGGATCAGGTGGAAGCTGTTTTGAAATTTGACCCTTTAAGAGGGCTTGTTACGGATCGTTTGAAAGGAGTTACGATATTTCCTGCCAGCCATTATGTAGCCGATAGGCAAACACTTGAAAAGGCGATAAAAAACATTAAAAATGAGTTAAAGGAAAGGATCGATTATTTTAGAAACGAAAATAAACTGATAGAGGCTCAGCGTATTGAGGAAAGAACAAATTTTGATCTTGAGATGATGCTGGAATTA
>JASEIZ010000190.1 GCA_030017395.1 Desulfobacterales bacterium
GTCAGTAAGGGTAAAAAAGGCTTCAAACTGATAGTCTACATTCCGTAAAGAAACCGTATTTCGCTGCGCCCTGTTTGGGGTATCATATTTCCACTTTCCTTTCTCTTCTCTCTTCGTTATCCTGTCAACTTCTATTGAGTTTTCGTAAGTATAATCTCCTCCGTCTAACCGGGATTGCGTCGGCTGAACAGACTTGCAAGTCAATTCATTTCGCTTCATAGAAGTAAATGATATTTCATTGAACACATAGATGCGCTCCACATGCCATTGAATGGCGGGCTTCCAGCAAATAGCTTCAAATATTCCGCGAACAGATGAAGGAGTTGGAACCTCATAACTCACCCGTTCTGTCTTAAGTTCAGGCCGTGTAAATATAGCGAGCGGACCTTTTGCCCGAAGGCTTAATGTCGGGCCTCTCTTTTTTTTCATAGTTCCCCCTTATAGTCTTAAACGTTGAATTTTGAATAATCAGGAAAAAGATTTTCTTCAGACACAACCAAACCAAATCGTTCATCATAAAGCCGTTCATATGGCAGCGTTAAATAAAAGAACGCTTTCTCATGTATAGAACCAAGTGCGCCTACGTTATTCAGCGTCTGAAACTCCTGAGAATATATTTGAACAATAAAAGGTTGAACTGACCTGAAGTCATCCCGCGATGGTTTGAATTTAGCACGGACGACATCCAGCTTGCTGTATGCGTCTTTGTACGGAACAACGACAGGATATGTAGCGCTGTCAATCATACGAAAACGCTTTGCGACTTCAGGGAAATCCAGACTTGCACGTGCATTTTGAACCCCTGCCCCATCCAGTTGAACACCAGAATAAAACAGGCGAAAGTATGTATCATAAATTGCAGGGGATATTAAATCCAGAGAACCATCATCGCCCCGCAAAACGCCGTCAGATTCACTGGAATTAAGTAAACTTTCCGTAATACCCTTTCCCAAGCGCAAAACTCCCGCCGGAGGTTCTGTTGGTGCGCGAAAGACAATTAGACGACCTCCATTAACATCTTTGCCTTCACGGTTACAACGGCCTGCCGTCTGTGAAATACTGTCCAGACCGGCTAATGCCCTGAAAACAACAGGGAAATCAATATCTACACCCGCCTCGATTAATTGCGTACTAACTACCCGAACGGTCGAGGATTCATTTTTCAACAACTCCTCTTTTACTTTGTTGAGAATATCTTTCCGGTGAGAAGGACACATTGATGCCGAAAGATGATAAGTATTCTCAGGCAGCAAACCGGCAAGCACTCGGGCATCCTTACGCTTATGTGTGACCACCAAAACACGTCGCATATTTTCTTTTATGATACGTTCCGAAATATCTGGATATTCTATTGCGCTACCTGTTTCCCATTCAATGTTCACACGAGCTAAATCTCGCGACAGCTTCATTGCGTCCGGAATAATTTCTTTCACCTCATCCAGGCCGCACATAAATGATTTGCGCTTTTTTAAGGCCGGCTGAGTTGCTGTAGAAAGAACGACCGAACAACCGTAATGTTCTCGTAATTCTTGTATTGCATTTAATATCGGATACAACAACCCCGGAGGCAGTGATTGCACTTCGTCTAAAATAATGACACTTCTGGAAATGTTATGAAGTTTCCGAAGTCTGGAATTTTTGTTTGCGTACAACGATTCGAAAAATTGAACATTCGTTGTGACAATGATAGGCGCATCCCAATTCTCTGATGCCAGACGGTTTTTTTCTGTATCTTTTTCAGGATCAATATTTGAGTGATGCTCAATTACGTTTTCGCGCCCAAAAACCTCTGCGTAAACGGATGCATTTTGTTCGATAATGCTTGTATACGGGATCACAATAATCACACGTTTCATTTTATTTTCTACAGCATGATTTAAAGCAAAGGACATCCCGGAAAGTGTTTTCCCGCCACCTGTTGGAACCGTTAATGAAAAATATCCTGTTTTGGTTATTGCGGATTCTCGACAGGCATCCAGCACATTTTTTCTTTGGGCATTGATCTGTGTCCAATTGTTTTTTTTCGCATCAGAAACTTTTACATCAATATATCCATCCAGATCATCTCTAAGTTCATTAATCGAAGGAAAATCCGGTCTTTTCGGTGCATCTGAATCCCGTTTTTCAGCATCAAGCCAATCAGCATCAACCAGACAGGAATGAAGTATTCGTATCCAAAATTCCAAGCTTCTCTTCCACTCATTTATTTTCTTTTCTTCAGCGGTAACAGATGGAGGAATCAACCACTCAGGCCACTCAGGAAGTTTTCTATCCAACAAATCATTCGGCGCATTTTTGATAGCATCGCGTACCAATTGTGCCGCATTAACTAATCGTTTCCCGAGAGCTTCACTATTTTGCAATCCGGTATGGTGACAAGTAATTGTAAGCTGTAAGGCCAATCTACGAAGACGGTCATCAAATTGATCTGTTGCATACCGGCCTCCCACAACAGCATGTTCAATACGCTGTTCATCTTCAAGCATATATCTCTGGAACGCCTCCATGAACTTTCCCAAGTCATGCCAGTCACCTATTAATGCGCCCCAAGCTTCACACCCAAAAGCTTTGGAAAATAAAGATGCATTATTCCTAACGCCATCAATATGCGTCATCAGCTTCTGACTCTTGTTTCCATCAGCATAAAAATCCATTTATCTCCCTCCCCAAATCATGCCAAAGGCCTGCGAGATAACCCCAATCACCAGCACCAAAGGACTCAGCAAATGATTTGACGTAGCTCGGGGACGCCCTTTAGTTTTGCAGTTTTTGGCCTACAATATCGATAAATAATATCTTTTGAACCACTCATATCTTTCCCATCTCAAGCCATATCATTGCCGCCATCCTCGCATCATCAAGCGCTCGGTGTCTTTGCATGTGTTTGCATGATCTTCCAAGCAGGTATTGGCTCACTGTTTCCAGTTTATGATTAGGCAGATGCGGATATAGCTTTCTGCTTATTTTTAGTGTGCACAGGGATTGATTGTTCAGGCTCATGCCTAATAAAGCAAATTCATGTGTTAAAAATCCGATATCAAAGCTTGCATTGTGGGCCACCAGGATGCTTCCGGCTATGAATTCGTAAAACTCCGACCATACCTCATCCGGCTTTGGTTCACCATATAGCATTTCATTTGTTATGCCGTGCACCTGCTGAACTTGCCAGGGGATCATTTTGTCAACATCGATAAGGCTGTTGAATTCAGCAATAATGCACTGTTTTTCGATAGCAACAGCGCCGATTTCTATCACCCTGTCTCCACTTTTGGGCGAAAGGCCGGTTGTTTCCACATCCAGCGCTACATAGCGATTAGGTACTCTCATGACGGCTTAACCATTGTCTTTGCGTGATACTTGTTTCTTTTTTTCGTATTTACTGACCCTTTCCTTTACCGTAAAGCCGATCTTTTTACGAGGTTTGTCTGGTGGTGTCATAAGCTGCCTGATAGCTTCAAAAATGGCCTGAATTTCTTGATCATGATTTTCCAGGCGATGTTCTAATTCAGTAAGCTTACACTTTAATTTTGAATGCGAGGCAATCATATTTCTTAGATGAACAAACGCTCTCATGATGGCAATGTTTACCTCAATGGCTTGATCGCTATTGAGAACCGACGATAACATGGCAACACCCTGTTCTGTGAATGCCATAGGAGGATATTTTGAATGAGCCCCTCTTTTTAAGGTGCCAAATTGGCTCCTTAAAGATTGATATTCCTCTTTGGTCAATTGAAACATAAAATCCAGAGGAAATCTTTTTATATTGCGGCGTACTGCGCGTTTCAACTGTTTGGTTTCTACATTATAAAGCCCTGCAAGATATTGGTCTAACAGAACTTTTTCACCACGAAGAAAAATAATTTTACTGATAATTGATTCTGTGGGAACAATTATTGTCATAACGGATGCCCTTTAGTTTTGCAGTTTTTGGCTTCGCTCGCTTTTTCAGTTGATTGCAATTTCAATTGTCGACAAAGTATCGACAGCTCAAGCCCGCCTTCAGTCTGAACTGAAAGGGAGGTACAAATTATACCCCAGTGGCGTGGATCGGTCGAAAACCACCACTCATTGTTGTAAATCGTCTTCCTGATTTCCTTACCTCTGAAGACAGCCATGTTTGTTTCCCTCACCCTTCCTAAGTGCTCTGGGTCAAAAATTCGGTGACGTATTTTTATGCTGCCATTTTTTG
>JASEIZ010000191.1 GCA_030017395.1 Desulfobacterales bacterium
TTTACAGTTATCGGTTCACGGTTGAAATCAATACCAACATACTTCAATCGTTTCATAGTTCACTGAAAAACTGTGAACTGTGAACCGACAACCGTTAACTGTTACCTTCATCTTTTCCCATTGAAGCTCCCCGCCGCAAGCAGCGGGGAATGCGCTCGCTGTTCAGTTCAACATTCGATGTTGGACGTTCGATGTTCGATGTTCATATTTTCAAATAATAATCTCTCCCGTCTTTTCAGTATGGTATCCTCCAAGGGCTTTAACAGCCTTTTTAAATTCTTGCGAATTTATGGTTTCAAGCAGGATTTGAATATTTTTTGATTCAAAATATTCTTCAGGAATTACAAGATCATACTCTTCTGTTACAACAGGTATAAAATCAAGGTTAAGAGCCTTTGCGGCAGCGTAGATACCGAGACCCGCATCAACTGCCCCGCTCAGCACAGCCACGGCTACGGACATATGTGTAAATTCCTCGTTTTTATATCCCTTTATTGCTCCGGGATTTATGTTAAGCTCTTTAAGTCTGTAATCGAGAAGAATTCTTGTGCCTGATCCAGCCTGCCTGTTCATCATCGTAATATCTTCGCGGGCAAGATCTTCTATCCCCTTGATTTGCTTTGGATTGCCCGGAGGAACGATCAGACCCTGGTCTCGAAACACAAGATTTACCAGTTTGATGCTCATGCCCGTCAGGTATTTCTTTATATAGGATATGTTGTAAGAACCGTCCTCTTCGTCAAGAAGATGTGATCCGGCCAGGTGACAGGCGTTTTTTTTGATGGCCATGAGTCCGCCCATACTTCCGACGTGGCTTGACGAAATGGTAAGATTGCTGTGCCCGGCCTTTATCCGGTCGGCCAACAGGTCAAGGGTATTGTCATGGCTTCCAACTATAACGATGGTGTTGTTTATAGAAGAAAGCGGGCGAAGAAGTTCGGCAATGACCGGCTCATGATCTTTCAGACCCTCGACATGGTTTGGAATCCTAATGATCCCGTCTGCCTCTGTTATTGTTGTAATACAACCAGCGCCCCGGGGCAGTTGTGTGGCAACGATCCTGTTGCCGACTCTGCCTAGTTTAACGCGTACAAACTCTTCCAGTCCTAACTTTGATGCGATTTTTTTCGTGGGTTCCACCTGAACCACAGGCCTTTCCTTTTCAGGCACTCCTAACATCATGCATAACAACGGAGCGACAAACTGTTCAAAAGCGACTATTGCAGACACAGGGTATCCTGGAATGCCGAAGACGGGTTTGTCATTTATTATTCCGATAATGACCGGTTTGCCAGGCATTATAGTTACGCCGTGGATCAGTACTTCGCCCAGATCGATAATTACCCCTTTTGCATAATCTTCGGACCCGGCCGACGATCCGCCGACAGTAAGTATCATATTAAAATCGCTATGTACGGCATTATAAACAGCATCCTTTATTTTTTGGGGATCATCCATTACCATCTCATGCCGCACATACTCGCCGCCGAACGATTCAACAAGCTTTCCAAGAACGAATGAATTTGTTTCAAGTATCTGGCCGGGCTCAAGCTTTTCAACTGAGGTTTCGCGCCAGTCAACGAGTTCCGAACCTGTTGGAATAATCAATACCTTCGGCTTTTTTTTAACCAAAACCGAAAATATTCCACCGGAAAGAAGTGCTCCAACGCAATATGGTGTAATGACATGATTGTGTGGAAACAAAAGTTCCGTTGCCACAATGTCTTCACCCATCTTTCGCACATGCTGCCATGGAAAGACAGGAGCCTCTATCTCGATACGCTTTTCATCTATAATATTTATATGTTCTATCATAATAACCGCATTGAATCCTTCAGGAATAACATGGCCGGTATTGATATAAAAAGCGTCTTTGCCGATGACAAGCCTTTTTGGCCTTGTTTCACTGGCGCCGAATGTGGATTCTGCCTTGACCACTATGCCGTCCATTGCAGCAGAATGAAAATTTGGAGACGAAAGCCTGGCTGTAACCGGCTCGGAAAGAACTCTGCCGACCGCATCCGGAACTGGAATTGTTTCGTTTGCAAGCGTTTCTGCCAAAGCAAATCTATTAAAAAGAATTTCCTTAGCCTCTGTCAGAGTTTTCATTTTTAAATAAACATTACGATTAGATGTCATTTTTTTAATTTCCTTTCATTGTTATTGCTCACCACGAAGAACACGAAGAGTGTAAATCGTTTTTTTTACTCAAGTTTTTCACCCTTGCTTTCCATTAAAGTCAAGCTGGTAAAGGAGCCAAACAATTGCTTTTTTCCCAAAATGCTCAAGGCTGTTCATAAAAGACTTTACGGGTTCATCAAACTTGAGTTCTTTATCTTTGTGTTCTTCGTGCTCTTTGTGGTAAAATATTATAATAAGTATCTAAAAATAGAATTAAATTGGAATAACCCAAACCTTGCTTCCCTTGTCGAGCCCTTCGTTATTTATCTCTATTTCGATAACGCCGTCCGCTTTTAACATTGTGTTTATCAGACCTGCCTTGCCTAAAATAGGTTCGGCCCACAGCAGGCCGTCTTTTTCAACAAACCGTATTCGGACGTAATCTATACGTCCCTGGGCAGATGACAAGTTTCTGCTAAGCAGAGCCGGAATTTTTTCTTTTCTTTTATGTTGGTTTGAAAGCCCTCCGATTTTTTCAATAAAAGGCCGGACAACAACTTCGAATACAATCATGGCTGAAACCACATGCCCCGGCAAACCCCAGAACGGCTTGTTACCTGCCTTGGCAAGAATGGTGGGTTTCCCCGGACTGATTGAGACTCCATGAGCAAGTATTTTTGAGTCAGGCAGGGAAGACAGGACATCGATGGTAAAGTCGCGTGCGCCAACAGAGCTGCCGCCTGAAATCAGCACCATATCTGATCTGGCAAGGGCCTGAGAGCATTTGCTTAAAAGATCATCAAAATTATCACGGACAATGCCAAAACAAAGCGGAACCCCGCCGGCTTTTTGCACCAGGCCCGACAGGGTATAGGTGTTTATATCGCGAATCTGGCCAGGGCCCGGAGTCTCATTTATCTCTACAACTTCGTCTCCTGTAGAAATTATTCCGATCACCGGTTTTTTATATACCCTTACTGTTTCTTTGCCAAAGGCCGCAAGAAGGCCGATTTCCTGAGACCTTAGTTTTTGGCCGCAATAGAGAATGGTTTCCCCCTTTTTTATATCTTCGCCGACCTCTATAACATGCTGGCCCGGCGCAACACTGCGGTATGCCTCGATTGTGGCGCTGTCTATCGGTTCGGTATGTTCGATCATTACAACGCTGTCTGCGCCGGCAGGCAGCATGCCGCCCGTTGAAATTTTGGCTGCTTCGCCAGGACATATTGAAAAGGCAGGGCAAGTGCCCATTGTTACACGACCTTTTACGGTTAAATAAGCAGGGCTTCCTTCTGAAGCTCCGAAAGTGGACTGGCCGCGCACAGCATATCCGTCTCTGGTTGATCTTATAAAATCCGGCAGATTAACATCCGAAACAACATCAGAGCCAAGAATTCTTTCAAAAGTTTCATGCAAATCGATTTCTTCGGTTTCAACCGGTAAAAAATCGTCAGCGTATTTCATAACCTGTTTTAAATTCGTTACTTTAAAAAACTCTTTCATAATGTTATATACTCAAATTATTAGGGGTTGACAGCTTTGCAACAAGATCTTTTTTGCCACAGAGCCAACAGAGAAAATCTTTAAAATTTAAATGGTTATCTCTGTGTTTTTCACGTTCTCCGTGGTATATCCATAATTTCTGAACTCTGATATCTGTATCATAAAGAAATGGACAGTTCAAACACTGATATGCTAAACTTCTTGACTTAATTTATGGTAAAATGTGTAAATCATCCTAACATGGGAACCGAATTTATATGCATGAAGTATAATGTATATATGTGCGAGAAGTGTCTTAAATGCAGCGATCCCGAAACATATTGCAAGTTTCGCACTTCATGCTTAATTTGGTTTTTTGCCACTGAGAACACAGAGCACACGGATTAGAGGATTAGGGGATTAAGGATTAAGGGACTGAAAAAAATAAACATCGAACATCGAACGTCCAACATCGAATGTTGAACTGAACAGCGAGCGCATTCCCCGCTGCTTGCGGCGGGGTTAGCGAGCGGA
>JASEIZ010000192.1 GCA_030017395.1 Desulfobacterales bacterium
TCGGATGTTACATGTGGTGTAACTTCAAGCACAAGATCAATATCTTCAAACTCTGTTGTAGTATTTCCGGATTCGTCATACTTCAGATATGGATATTTTATTCCCTGCTTGATAGTAGCCTTTTTATTGTCAAGGGTTATAATTTTAGGAGAAGAAACTATTTTAAGATCTCCCTGTGTTTCATATGCAAGTATCGCAGCATCTAATACAAACCGGGAATTGCCGGCAGTTCTGGCAAAACTAAAGCCCATGGTTGCAGCATTAGTAGCAGAAAGCAACGAAAAAGGAAAGTTTACCGCTGCATTGTAGCCGTATTTACCTCCAAGGGCTGAACTGGTGCTTACGGCTCCTCCGGCAGCATTTGTACCTGTATTCCAGTCAACCCCGATCTCTCTGGAGAATTTGTCCGAAGCTTCAACTATCCTTGCTTCAATCATTACCTGTGGTGTTACCTTGTCTAATTTCTGAATGATTTCCCTGGCCTGTTTAACAACCAAAGGCACATCCCTAATTACAATCATATTAAGACGCTCTTCCACCGTGGATTTACCTTGCTGATCAGGTCCCCTTGCCGGATCTGCCGTTAATATTGGTAATATATGTTTTGTATTCATTTCAGAGGCTGAGCCGTAGTTAACAGGGATAAATGCTGTAATATGATCTTCCTGCCTGACCGCATCCTGTTTTTCCTTTAATTTTTCCTTTAGTTGTTTTTCTTCGGCTTCAAGAGTACCAAGGGTGGCGATACGAATGATGTTTCCCTCGTATATTTTTCCAAGCTGATTCATCTTCAGTATCAGATCGAGTGCCTGATCCCAGGGCACAGGTTTTGCGAGAGTCAGAGTAACCTTGCCGGCTACATCCTTGTCTATTGCAAAATTTTTCCCGCTTACCTCCCTTAAAATGAGAAACACATTTTTAATATCCGTATCATAGAAATCCAGCGATATCTTTTCACCCTTGTACATTTTTTTAGTTTTAGATGAGCGAAAAATATCGAGCTCTGTTTCTTTACCTGTGTAAGTATCAATCCTTCTTTGAGCGTCGATATCATAGTCTGCGGCATCAAGTGGCGTTTCGGTAACAACGCCCTTCCTTGGAGCAGAAACAGGGCCTGTTCTCTTTACCGGTTCCTGTGCTTCCCTCAGCATAGGTTCGGCTGCTGTTTGAACCATAACCTTCTTCCATGACGGAAGATCAGCTCTTTCAACCGGTCTGGGAGGAATCGATGATGCATCAAAATGGACTAACAAAAGATCATCTGCCTGTTCAATATAATATGGAACCGATTCGCGCAGCTCGATTAGAATCATCGAACCGGTTTTTAAATCAGAAGTCTGCGTTGGCGTAATAAGATCAACTGCGCTGTTAAAACGGGTGGTTATCAGCGGTCGTTTGCGATAGTCCGGAAGATTCGTATTGAATAGTGTTAGCTGAAGCCTTTTATCTGCAGCCTTATCCATTTTGTATTTAACAGGCCTTGTTGTTCCGATAATAATGGTTGATTTGCCGGCATCTTCGCTTGAAAAATCCACACGGTTAACCCATGCAGGTTTTTTATCCTTATCCTCTTCCACGGCGGTTTCTGCCGGCATGTTTGCTTCAGCCGGCTTGATGCTTGATGGGTCTTGCGCAGAAGCAGTTGTTTTACCTGCTTTTGCAAATGATATTTGAAGGCCGTTTCCTTCACGGAATACTTCATAAGGAGCATCCTGTCTTAATGCGATCTCAACCTTGGAAGTATGCCCGTTTTCAGTCAGCTCCGAAGCTTTAATTGACGCAACAGTATCGCTGTCCAAGGTCAGAGCGGTTTTGATTTCTCCAAGAGCTGTTTCAGGAAAGTAAAGCGCTATCCCTAAAGGCATGGGCTGCTTCACAGAAGTATAGGTCAGCAGCCGCTTCCCCTTAATTAATATGGCAAGTGATTCAGAACCTTCTGCCATGCTGATATCCGTGATGAGATTAAGAGACTCCGTGGCTTCCTGATCTGCCTGCTTTACCGCCTTACTTGAAGCACATCCTGCAAAAAGCATCAGCAGAATTATAAGCAGAATCGACAAAGCCCGGATTTTTGAAAATTTCATAATTTTGTAAAACATTTTTTATTCTCCAGACGGTTTCTGAAGTTTCAGTTCCTGTGGATTGATATAATAATCTGTGCCATTAATTTTGTTAATTTTGGCCTCAAGCTGTTTGCCGTCAATATTCATAAATCTTTTACCGTTGATTTCGGTTATAAAAAAGCTTTTACCGTCAACATCGTATATAGAACCCTTATTCACATCCTCAACCGGCAGCAATGGTTCGTTAACAATTACCATGTCTTTCAATATCCGGCCTATCCTGCCGCAATTTATTCCTATAAATGCGCCTTCTTCAATGACATATCCTCTGCCGGAAGCTTCTTCCACCATTGCTCTGTTACCGCTTGATGCGCAAATTATTCCCACAAGCTTCAACTGGCTTAAATCGGCCTTTTGCAGAGGAGTATGTGGAATGCATATCCCTGCTTTTCCCATTCCCATAGCCTCTCCATCCCCTGCGGCAGTTTTCTCTTCTTTGAATAAAGGCGCAAACGGATCAATCTTTCCTTCAGGATTGTAAAGCCTGGTTTCGATAATAACCGGCTCGGTTTTTAAAACCACTGTTTCTTTGCCGGCTTTATCCGGTTTTGAAGTTGATAAAGCTACAGGTTTCTTAATTGTCTCTTCAGTTTTTGGCTTGGGAATATTAGAAGCACTGATATCCTTTTTAATAACAAGCTGTTTAGTAATCACTTTTGGTTGACGTGGCTGTTCGGTCTGGTTCCCGCAACTCAAAACCAGAAAAACAGAAAATAATAAGCATGTAGATAAAAGATATTTAAACATAAGGTAACTACTCAGGTTAATAGGGACAAAGCTTTGTCCCTCTGTGCCTCTGTGCCTTTAATACTCAGCGCCTGAATTGTTTTACTTTTTCTTTTCCCCTGACTTCTCAGGAAGAGCTTCATCGATAAACTTGTAAGTAACAGCGCTGCATGAAGTGATTAGCTCGTCACTGCCCTTCAGCGGGGTCATGTTTATTCCTTCTATGTTAACTATCCTTGGTAAACTTGCGACCTTGTCAAAAAAAAGCCCGACATTGTGATAGTTGCCTGCCACATGAATCGACACGGGAATTTCAGCATAAAAATCTTTTTTTATTTCCGCTTGTGGCTGAAACAGAAGAAACTCCAGGCCCACAGCCTGACCGGCTTGTGAAATGCCTGCCAGCAAAGCCGGTATTTCCTGTTTTTCCGGTAATGCTTTCATTACAAGCCTGTAATCCTTTTCCGCCTTTTCCATGTTGTTTCGGAATTTTACCAGTTGCATTGCATTTATTTTGGCCAAAGCAAGCTGCTGCTCAATCTTATCATAATTCTGGTTTAATTTATCGATTGTCTTGTATTTGGGGAGACAACAAAAATATACAAAAGCGCCTATTAAAAGCGTTATGGTACCGCAATATATCAGCATCCTTTGTTTCTTTGAAATTTTTTCGATCTTTTTAAAAACAGGCGAAAATAATTCCAATGATATTTTAATCTTTTTCATTTATTTTTTGCCCTACCTGCAAAGTTGACACACCTTTAAAGTTAATACACCTTTAGCCATTAGGTGTTGAGTGCCACGACATCGTGGACTGCAAGATGTGCCACGACATCGTAGATTTTTATTTAATAGTTCTTTGACAATCGAATAGCAATCACGTTCATGCTCATGGACACCTATTAACTCAGGAGGTATCCATGGAAAACAAAATAAAACAACAACGATTGCTGGCAGTACAACGATTCAGGAACGGAGAAAGTCCTAATTCAATCTGTGCCTCACTCGGCAAGTCCAAGGCTTGGTTTTATAAGTGGATTGAGAGATCCCTCTCTGGCGATGATTCTTGGAGTAAAAGTCAGTCTCGACGCCCCCTGTCTAATCCAGTCCGTACGCCAACAGAGGCTGAAGAGGTTGTAAAGTTTGTTCGTCTCAGCCTCTATAACCAGGATTTATTCTGCGGCGCTCAGGCAATCCGGTGGGAGTTGGAAGATTTGGGAGTAGAGCCACTTCCATCTATAAGAACCATCAATCGAATCCTGAGCCGGAACGAGTTGAC
>JASEIZ010000193.1 GCA_030017395.1 Desulfobacterales bacterium
TTCTGCTCAGGTTATGCCCCATGCTCACGAGGCGCTTCGCATTAAGCCCAAGCTTTTCTGGATGCAACTTGGTGTTAAGAATCCGGAGGCTGCGGAGCTTTTAGCCAAAGCAGGTATTGATGTTATAATGAATCGATGTATAATGGTGGAACATGACAGGCTCTGTATGTAGATCATCATACAGAGAAAAACGATGTAAGGCAAAAGAAAGCTGCTGCCACTGCTGCGGCAAGAAGCCGCCTTTTTGCTGGCAATGCAAATGCGGTTTCACTATATGTCAGGACTGCATGCATGAAAATGCATGGACATTGTCATGCAATGGAATAACATGGAACTGCCCTGACTGCGGGGAAAAGAATGAACTTGGCAATCAGTAAGGAATATCGGGTTGCTATTGCGTTAAATATCAATTAGAATTGAAGACAAAGTAAAAATAAAGAATTATATGGAGGCTTATTGTGTATTCCAAAATACTTATTCTTCACTTTCCAAAAACCGTGGTTCATCAGCCAATAGTATGCAACCTCGTAAAAGAGCATAATCTCACCTTTAATATTCTTAATGCTACGATATTGCCCAGAAAAGAGGGTATCATGGTCCTTGAACTATCCGGATCAAGAAAAGATTTCAAGGACGGCGTTAACTATCTCAGAGCCCAGGGAATTCACGTTAAGAATGCATCTCAGGACATGAAACGCGACAATAAAAAATGCATCCACTGCGGAGCATGCACCGCAGTTTGCCCGACCGGCGCTCTTTCCGTTCAACGGCCTGAAATGTCGGTCATATTTGATGAGCAAAAATGCAGCGTATGTGAGCTTTGCATACCTGCATGTCTCACAAGGGCTATGGAGGTTCGCCCGACAACCAACACATTTTTTACATGAAACAATTAACAGCAATCGCCTTAAGCGGTGGCGTAGATTCTCTCGTAGCCGCCTTTTTATTAAAGAAGCAGGGCCGCAAAGTCATTGGAATTCACTTTACCACCGGATATGAAACAGATTCTTTAAATATAATTTCTCATATCGCAGATAAGCTGGATATAAACATTGAAGTTTTAGACTGCCGCAGAGAATTCAAGCAAAAGGTTGTAGATTATTTCGTCCAATCCTACCTGACCGGCCAAACCCCAAATCCATGTCTGGTATGCAACCCGTTAATAAAATTCGGGGCAGTTCTTGAATTTGCCCGCGGGCTTGGCGCATCATGCCTTGCCACAGGACATTATGCCGGAACATCAAAGGACAAAGACGGTAGATTTCATCTTTTAAAAGGGGTTGATTCAAAAAAAGATCAGTCTTATTTTCTTGCTTTTATGACACAGAAGCAGCTTGCCTGTGCCTGTTTCCCTCTCGGCATGATGACAAAGGCGGAGGTAATTAAACTGGCAAAGGAACATGAACTGGATCATTTTATAAAGCAGGAAAGCCAGGATATATGCTTTATCAAGGGAAAAGCCTATGGAGAATTCATTGCGCTGCAAAAAGGCTTAATACCGCAGCCGGGTCTTATAGAAGATATTGAAGGCAACATAATAGGAAAACACAAAGGGATGCACCTCTTTACCATAGGCCAGAGACGCGGCATAAACATCCCCGTTTCCGAGCCTTATTATGTTGTTAAAATAGACAGGAAGCAAAACCGGATTGTTGTTGGATTTAAAGATAGTTTAATGGCATCGGAATGCAAGGTGACCAGCATAAACTGGATAGGCAAAGAACCGACATCCCCTGTTAAAGTTTATACGCGTTTAAGATACCGCCACAAACCTGCTTTATCCACCCTGTTTCCGGACAACGGCAACAAGGCAATTGTCGGATTTGAAACTCCTCAATCGGCAATAACTCCTGGTCAGGGAGCTGTATTTTATAACAACAATGAAGTTCTTGGTGGCGGATGGATCACAGGTTGATATTTAACTACACAACTTTGGGCTGCAAAGTAAACCAGTACGAATCTGAAGCCATAGCTAAATCTTTGGCAGACGCTGGATGGAGCGCTGCAAGCGGCATGGAAAATGCGGATCTGTTCATGGTTAATACATGCGCTGTGACCCAAAAAGCATCCATGCAGTCACGGCAGGCCATCCGCAAGGCAATTAGATCCAACCCAAATGCACGCATAGTTGTTACAGGTTGTTATGCCCAGGTAGAACCTGATGAAATTAAAAAAATAAAGGGCGTGCATTATATTATAGGTAATGCCGACAAACATAGAATCCCTGAAATAATTACCGGCGGAAAAGAAAAGGAATACCAGGGCTCTGAATTCTATCCATTAACTATTCGGCATGATATTAACCGGAAACATGAGTTCCAGCCGATGTTTGTAATGGGCGCTTCCTCCAAAAGAACAAGACCGCTTTTAAAAATTCAGGATGGATGCGATAATTTCTGCGCATATTGCATTGTTCCCTATGCGCGGGGAAGAAGCCGGAGCATGGATCCTGAAAAAGTATTGGACAGCATTAAACTTATAAAGAAATCCGGGCATCGAGAAGTAGTTCTTTCAGGAATAGCCCTCGGCCGCTATGGTCTTGATCTTGTTTCACCGACCACCCTGTCCTATCTGTTAAAACAAATAAATTTTTCACAGCCGATTGATCGTGTGCGCCTGAGTTCAATAGAACCTGAGGAGCTTTCAGGCGATATAATCAAAACAGTGGCGGATTCAGGCATATTTTGTAATCATTTCCATATTCCTCTGCAAAGTGGAGATGATCTTGTTTTAAAAAAAATGCACAGGCCTTATTCACGGTCTTTTTTCAGAGACCTGGTAATTAAAATTCATGAGATGCTTCCGGATGCTGCAATAGGGGTTGATGTTTTAATAGGATTCCCCGGCGAAACAAACCAGGCTTTTGAGAATACATATTCATTAATAGAGAAATTGCCTGTTACCTATCTTCATGTTTTCCCTTTTTCCGGCCGCAAGGGTACACCTGCAAACAGTTATCCTGACAAGGTTCCGGCACAGGTGATCAAAGACAGATGCCTGAAGATGCGTGAGCTTGGAAACAATAAGAAAACAGCATTTTACAAAAAACTAATCGGAGAAAAGGTAGAAATCTTAACAGAAGGCGCACGATCAAAATCTACAGGCCGTTTAAAAGGAATAACTTCAAATTATGTTCCTGTTTTTGTAAACGGCAAAGACGATCTGAAAAATTGCATTGTTCAGGCCAGGATTGATGAATTATGCGGCAGCAGCGCCGTCGGGACTATTTTATAAAGGCAATTGATTAAGTTCTGGCACCTATGTTAAAGGTATCAAATGGACTTAGAAACTTATTACAAGCTGATTTACAACGAGAAAGCAGCTCTAAAATATCTTACAAAAAAGTGCCTCAAAAATGGACACAGATTTTGTCCCCGTTGTAATCAACGGAAGCTCTATAAATTAAGGGATGAAAGACGTCGCTACTCAAGATGTAAATACACCTTCCATGACTTTTCGGGAAGATGGATCAACCATGGTAGATTAACATGTATTCAATGGTTGTCTTTAATCAAACTCTTTGAACTCGAATTGTCTGTTCGTAAAATGTATGAACAGATGGTTTTGTCCTACAATACGGTTTATAATGCTGTTCAAACGATAAGATATTCTGTTCTGGCTCATGCTAAAGATGCCCACGATCTGTTTGACGGCGAAATCGAACTTGATGAAAGTTATTTTGGCGGCAAACGCAAGGGCAACAGAGGCCGAGGCGCAGCCGGTAAAGTTCCTGTGTTTGGCATCCTTGAAAGAAATGGCCAGGTTCGAGTTACTGTTGTTCCAAATGTTACTGCCAAAACATTGATCAATTTAACTGTTAAAACAGTTCGAAGAGGCAGTATTATTTACACAGACAAATTTAAGAGTTATGACAGCCTTATGTTTTGCGGGTATCGTCATTTAAAGATCGATCACGGCAAACTGTTCTCTTCTGGTAAAGTCTATATCAATGGGCTTGAGGGATTTTGGAGCTGGGCTAAGGAAAGACTTATAAAACACCATGGCGTTTCCAAAACACATTTCCCTCTGTATTTAAAAGAACTTGAATTCAGATATGATGACTTTGTAAAAAGTCGTCACTCCGGTGAAAACCGGAGTCCAGATGATTCG
>JASEIZ010000194.1 GCA_030017395.1 Desulfobacterales bacterium
TGAATAAGGTATTCTGCCAATTTATAAACTGGCAGAGCGGAGCGACATCATTATTCGATGTTCAATGTTCGATGTTGGACGTTTATCTTTCAAAACAACTCTGTATGGTATAAATACAACCTGTGAAGGTTTACAAAACAACTTATCATGACAAAAAAATTAAATCATACATCGGCCCCAAAGCCCCATCAACATGATGAAAACAAAGAAGCATCTCTTAGGCTTGTCGCATGGGAAACTACGCGCAATTGCAACCTATCCTGCAAGCATTGCCGCGCGTCTGCAACTAAAGGCCCGCATACCGGAGAACTTGACACGCAGGCTTCTATTCGGCTTCTGGATCAAATAGCAACTCTTGGGAAGCCGATAGTTATTCTTACCGGCGGCGAACCTCTTTTACGTTCTGATATATTTGAACTTGCAAGTTATGGTACGAATAAAGGGCTCAGGATGGTTATGGCCCCGAATGGAACTCTGATAACGAAATCCAATGCAAAACAAATGGTCGATTCGGGCATTAAACGGATAAGTATCAGCATAGACGGCGCCACAAAGGAAAGCCATGACAGCTTCAGAGGAGTAGGCGGGGCTTTTGAAGGAGCTCTTAAAGGTATAGAGCTTGTCAAGGAAGCAGGTGTGGAATTTCAGATAAACACCACTATTACACAAAGCAACCTTGACCAGATCTCGAGCATCCAGGAGCTTGCCGTAGAGTTAGGCGCGGCTGCCCACCATATTTTTCTTCTGGTTCCAACAGGCCGCGGCAAATATATTTTAGACCAGGAAATAAGCGCTAAAGAATACGAACATACCCTGAACTGGTTTTATGATCAAAGAGAGAAAACTCCTCTGCAACTGAAAGCCACATGTGCTCCCCATTACTACCGCATACTCAGGCAAAGGGCAAAAAAAGAAGGAAACACGGTCACATTTAAAACTCACGGCCTGGATGCCGTTACCAGAGGGTGCCTTGGAGGTACAGGCTTTTGTTTTATTTCGCACAAAGGGATTGTGCAGCCGTGCGGTTTTCTCCAGCTTAACTGTGGGGATATCACAAAAACATCTTTCGCGGATATCTGGAAGAATTCAGAACCCTTTAAATTGTTGCGTGATGCCAATAATTTAAAGGGCAAATGCGGAAAATGTGAATTCAAAAAGGTATGCGGAGGCTGCAGAGCAAGAGCTTATGAAGCAACCAACGACTTTCTGGCTGAAGAACCGCTTTGCAGTTATCAACCGGTCTTATCTCATAAGCGCTAAGTTTGAGACTTTTGCCACCCTCCCATTTTGCTCAATTCTGGTCATTACGAGGAGCAAAGCTTGACGTGGCATGTGACTTCATTGCCCAAAACAAATAAAAAAAGAAACGCCTAAATTCAACCCCGTTTGTTCCCGCCCTTTGTTCCCCTTTAGTTTATTAAAAATGTAGACTTTATGCTTTACAGAAGGATTATAGGATGTCCCATATTCGTCTCATGTTTTGCCTCGACAAGCTTATAATATAAGTTTATTTTACAATTATAAAATAGATTAAATGATTACCGGCTTTGTGAGGGAAAGCCGATTTTTGCTGTTATTTTATATAAGGAGTATTTAAAACTGTTGCCGGAGCAATGGGTTTGTCTGTTGAGCAACTCAGGAATTGATTCCTAAGTGAGAAATATTCTATTAAAATACTTCGTTATCGCCGGCATGTTAATTTGTCTCCCTTTACTGGGCATTGCCCTTACCGATATTCCTCTGAGTATCTATCTTACATTTCCTCCAAAAACAGGGTATATTATCCATGCTCCTTTTTCCCTGCCCGTCTTTATCGGTTTAAGCATTTTTATTTCGGCTGTAATTATTCCCCTTATCTCACAATGGCTTAAATCCGGCAATTTGATAAAGCAGACGCAGCTAAAATCTTATCCTTTTCCATGGTGGGGATGGATCGGGGTTATTGCCGGCTTAATCACATGGGTTCTTGCTTGGACACGTTTTCCCTGGTTTGCAAGATTTCAGCAACACACCTTTATTTTATTATGGCTCTCCTATATAGTAGTTGTTAATGCCATGACTTACAGGCGCAAAGGAAGTTGCATGATTATTGCCAAGCCAGGCTTTTTTCTTCTGCTTTTTCCAGCAAGCGCTGTATTCTGGTGGTTTTTTGAATACCTCAACCGGTTTGTGCAAAACTGGTACTATATCGGCGTTTCTTTCAGCCCGTGGGAATATTTCAGACATGCAAGCCTTTCGTTTTCAACCGTGCTTTCGGCTGTTCTGGGAACCCGCGAATTGCTGTCCGTATCTTTTCGGATAAAGGAAAGATTCGGAAGTTTTATTCCTCTATATTTTGTTAAATCAAGAGCACCGGCATTAATTGTTTTGATTATATCCGGCATGGGTTTGTCCTGCATAGGACTGTGGCCTGATTACCTTTTCCCCCTTGTCTGGGTTTCACCTCTTCTTGTAATAGTTTCTTTACAGATACTTTTCGGAGAATTTCACCTGTTTTCGGATACTGTCAAGGGTGACTGGGATGTTGTTATATCGTCAGTTCTGGCAGGTTTAGTCTGCGGATGGTTTTGGGAAATGTGGAATTATTACAGTCTGGCCAAATGGGAATACAGTGTTCCGTTTGTCCATGAATTCAAAATTTTCGAAATGCCGATTTTAGGTTATGCAGGCTATATTCCTTTTGGGCTTGAATGCGCTGTAATCGGAAACATACTGGAAAATTTCTTTTCCGCAAAAAGTAAAAAGCCGACCCAAAAAGAGCCGGCTTTGATTTAACCCCTGGAGGGATTAGTGTCCCTTGCTCACATCCGGGGGATTAACAGGATGCTCCTCAAAATATAAGTTTCCACTAATCTATCAGAGAATCTTATAATTTTAGTGCCATCCCGCAGGTCCCCCTGAAAAAAGAAACGCCTAAATTCAACCTCGTCCCCCTTTGCCCTCCTTTGTGGCAATGAAATCACATGCCACGTTAAGCCACGCTACTCTCGTAGATTAGTCTATAAGTTGCTGTTAAGCTATGGTTTATTCCTGCCTGGAAGTTAATCTGCGATAGAGCGCTTATGGCAACGTTATCAGACCCTCTTTCCCGGCTGATTCGTTCAGGCTTTTGTCGTAACATGCAAAAACAAATTCTTCGTCAATTCTTTGTTGCACAATTAATGCCGAGGCGAGATGGATGGCATCAAATCCCTTAAGTGGATATGCGGCTGTCACTCTTTTAATGGTTTTGTTGAGAGCGCTTGTTACATCAACATGAATGAAGCTTTTCCAGTCCTTTTCAAACGCTATGCGGATTGCTTTGAAAATGGATTGATCAATATCAGCCGTTTCCCTTTTTTTTCTATGGATGGCGGCCAATGTTTCCGCATAGGCTACGGTGGAAGTAACAATTGAGCTTGTTTTTTTCCACAAACGTATTACCTCTATGGAGCCTTGTTCTTTAAAATATTTCTTAACTATAGCGCTTGTGTCAAGATAGAGAATCATCGCCGATTCTCACTAATCATTTCTGAGACCTGTTTCCCCGGAAGTTCGACAGGGCTGGGGATGTCTCTATCGATCCGGTCTGTAGGCAAATTCACCAAGCCTTCCATTATCAGAGGTTGAAGCACTCGTCTCAAGGATGTCTTTTGGGTATTCTCCGAAATTATACGCGCAATCGGTTTACCCCTATCGGTAATCAGTACCTCTTCACCTTTTTTAACAAGGGTGAGGTAAGAACTCAACTGGTTCTTAAGTTCTTTTATCCCTGCTGTTTTCATAGCGTTCACCTCCACATGTTTGTAGCCACTTTGTTGCTATAGTAGCTATAATTAAATTGTGTGTCAAGAACGTTTTAATCCAGGTAAAACTGGAATTTTTCGTTGTCTCTTTAAAAAAGTGGTATAAAAAATCAATTTAGGTTCAGTATGGTTGGAATATTAAACGGTCTGTTTGAGGGAAATCTTGTCTGTGCTTGTCTGCGTGAGTCTGTGGCTGGAGGAAAGTAGGGGACATTCTTCAGTTCATAAGTTTTTATCGTCAAAAATAAAATAGCTGCCCCTTTTTTTAGTGTCCCTTTCGGGGATGGTTGAAACCCCTCGCCTTTAGGCGAAGAAAATGT
>JASEIZ010000195.1 GCA_030017395.1 Desulfobacterales bacterium
ACGTGTCGCTATCACGGCGAGAGCGCCTGCGCTGCACGTGCGTCTCGGCGGTGAGGTATATATTTTTCTTGTTTATCCTGTTATCCTGTCTGGTTTTTTTCAAAGGGCTAAAGTGTTACTTGAGTTTTTTATGCGGTACTCTTTCCGAGAGCATTCAGGACGGTGGTTCTCATTATATCAACAGGCGCTTTTTTTCCGGTCCACATTTCGAACTGAGCAACTCCCTGATATACAAACATTGAAGCACCATCAACAGTAATGCAGCCAAGATCCTCGGCCTCTTTTAACAGGCGGGTTTTTATCGGATTATAAACAATATCCATGACAACCATCTCTTTGTTTAAGTCTTGTCTTTCTATCGGCATTGCTTTTGTGTCCGGTGTCATTCCTACAGGAGTCGCATTAATCAGGATACTGCAATCAATCTTACCAAACTCTGAAAGATGGTAATAATTAACACCAAGGTCTTTTGCCAGATTTTCTCCTTCATCTTTTAAAACACCTAATATCGTTAATCTTCCACCTTCTGATACTATTCCAAAGCCTGTTGCACGCGCAGCCCCGCCGGAACCTAAAATAACCACATCCTTGTTTTTAATGTCGGTCTTTTCCAATAATGCATTTGTAGCGCCAAGGCAATCCGTATTATAGCCAAAAAGTTTGCCGTCTCTGTTAACAATGGTATTAACTGCGCCAATTTTTAAGGCTTTTTCATCCAGTTCATCAAGAAACTCCATTACAGCAACCTTATGAGGAATCGTAATGCTGGCGCCCTTTATGCCAAGAGCTTTTATTCCGCTGATTGCGGAAGCCAGATTCCGGTCTTTTACATTAAATGCAAGATATACTCCGTTGTATCCAGTGTTGGCAAAAGCGCTGTTATGCATGACAGGACTCAAGCTGTGAGACACAGGGTCTCCAAGCACTGCATATAAAGAGGTTTTTGAATCAATCATTTGCATGTTCTCCCCTCTATCTCTTTGCCCTTGGATATGAACCAAGATATTTAATATACATACAGAGTCTTTTCATCATGTCCACTGTTTCTTTTACTTTTGGATCTTCTATATGTCCTTCAAGGTCAACAAAGAAAAAGTAGTTCCAGTTTTCATATTTTGTCGGTCTGGATTCAAGTTTTACCATATTAATACCGGATTCCGCAATAGGCGCTAAAGCTTTATAGAGTGCTCCAGGAACATGAGCCGTAACAAACATAATCGAAGTCTTGTCGTTTCCTGTTTTGTGTATATCATCATGCCCGATCACAAGAAACCTTGTTACATTCCTTGAAAAATCCTCGATCCTGGAAGCAACCACATTCAGGCCATACATCTGCGCCGCTTCACTGGAGGCTATTGCGGCCGAGCCTGGATTTTCCGATGCTTTTTGGGCGGCGCGAGCCGTGCTGCTGCATTCCTCAAGCACGGACTCAGGGAGGTGTCTTCCGATCCATCTGCGGCACTGTGCAAATGCATGGGGATGGGAATAGACTTTTTTAACATCTTTCAAGCTATCTGTTTTCGACAACAGATCATGAGAAATTGCATGGTAAATCTCTGCGCAAATTTTTAGATCAGATTCAAAAAAAAGATCCAGAGTATAATTGACAGTCCCTTCAATTGAATTCTCAACAGGAACAACCCCATAAGTACAGGCGCCTTTTTCCACCTCGCCGAATATATCACGGATACTGGTCTGCGGGACAAAGGAAACCGTATGCCCAAAGTGGTTCATAGCTGCAATGTGCGTAAAGGTAGCTTCCGGGCCAAGGTATGTTATAGTTTCCTTTTTTTGAACTTCGCGGGATGAAGCGATTATCTCTGCAAAGATATGATGAAGCGCCTTCTTGCTCAACGGGCCTTTGTTTAAACTTAAAAGCCTGTTTATTATATTGCTTTCACGAGCAGGGTCTAAAACGTTTTCACCTTTCTCCTTTTTGATCGTCCCTATATGCTTTGCGAGTAAAAGCCTCTTGTTAATTAAATCAAGAAGTTCCATATCGATTTTATCTATGGAGGCTCTCGTAGAATCAATATCGGAATCTGTTTTTATTGTTTCATGTTTTGTCATAATAGAACTTAGCTCCGCTTTGTTCCGCATTTGGTCGAGTAGTCGAGTAGTTGCCTGGTTCCCATGCTCCTGCGTAGGGACACTTGCGGTTTGCATTCTGTTTTTTTCAACCGTGAACCGACAACTGTAAACTGTGAACGGTTACAATTACTTTTCAGTTATAGTCTCATCTATCTTGTGACCAAAGTGCCTACCCCCTTTTTCAACAGCTACCAGAACCTTGTCTCCAGGTAAAAGGCTTACGACCGACGCGGGCTTGCCTTCAGGATTGGTCAGCCGGATTGTTTCCGCATTTTGAAGGATAGTCGTCATCTTCAGGTCGCCGACAACCGCCTTTATCAGCATTAAAGGACGTTTTTCAATCTTTAAGCGTCCAACAGTGCCGACAGATGTGTTCCCCTGAAAATCAACGATTAATACATGATCCCCCGCTGAAAGCTCTGAAAGGTATCTGGTTTTTCCGCCGGGAACCCTTGTGTATGCATGAACCGGTCCGGCATTTATTCTGAACGGCCTTGGAGCAACATAAGGATTGGAAACAGTTTCAGCATGAACAAGGAATAAGGCGCTGCTGCTGTTGCCGACCAGAATCCCCTGGCCTGAAGTCATTGAAGTGCATGTATCCACACACACCCTGTCCCCCATTCCAACAGGAGTTATTTCAACAATTTCGGCCTCCTCAAGAGCGGTTTTATCCTCAACTGTTTTAATCAGGGAAAGAGCTTTTTTAAGCTCAATTACATCGGTGGTATGAAACAGTATATGGTTTACCCCTTTTTCCAAAATGCCAAGCGCTGTCTGTGCCTCTGTAAAATTATTAACCTGCGCTATTACATCAGCCCCTTTTGCTATCAGATTTTCAAGGGGAATCACCGTCCAGTCGCTGCACTGAAGAATCACCTTTTTGCTCTGGCAAAGCTTAACAATCTCTTCTTCGTCCTTTCCACTTTTTATTGTAAAAAAGACCACGTCCTTATCAGGTTTTAAGTCGCCGTCTTCTGAAATTGTTTCTATTACGCCAAGCTCCTTGACCTTTTTGCTGTATCCCTTTGGAACCATTATGCCATCCGCCCCGCCTTCAAGAGCGGTTGTTACCATTTTCTTGTTCCATGGGTCCACTTTTACCCAGATTTTTTTCATAATATATTTCCTTATTCCAAAATTTTCAGACTTTCTTCCACGCTGATTCCGTCATTAACAATGCCTGAAATAGCTCTTACCATTCTGTCAGGATATTTGTGTTGAAAGACGTTGCGACCGATGGAAACCCCGCCGCCGCCTGCATCAATAGCGCCCTTTACCATTTCCAGTATGTCCCTGTCTGAATCCATTTTGGGGCCGCCTGCAATTACCACAGGAACCGAACAGCCCGCGACAACCTCTTTAAAGGTCTCTGTAGAGCCTGTGTATGAAACCTTAACAATATCGGCTCCCATTTCACATCCAACACGCGCCGCATGTTTTATTACCTTAACATCATATTCGTCCTTGATCTTCTCGCCCCGTGGATAAATCATGGCAAGAAGCGGCATGCCCCATGTGCGAGCTTCATAGCTTACCCTTCCAAAATCATTTAACATCTCTTTTTCACCGCCATTTCCCAAATTTACATGTATGGATACCGCATCCGCACCAAGCTTTACAGCCTCTTCAACTGAACAGACCAGAGTTTTAGCGTTGGGATAGGGGGAAAGGCTGGTAGATGCTGACAAATGTAAGATCAAGCCTATATCTTCGCCCTTTTCGCGATGGCCTTCGCTTACAAGACCCTTGTGTATAACGATGGCATTTGCTCCGCCCTCAGCGACTTTTTGTATTATACTCTTCATATCCAGCAGGCCGTCAATAGGCCCGACTGAAATGCCATGGTCCATTGGAACAATTACCGTTTTGCCCGTATTCCGGTTAATTATGCGTTCCAACCTAATCCGTTTACCTAAAATCGTCATAACATACCTCCTTTTGTGCAAAAAAGGCCATGAAGCATTTTAATCTCCACGGCCTTTTAAAACAAAAAAAACCGTGGGTTT
>JASEIZ010000196.1 GCA_030017395.1 Desulfobacterales bacterium
GGCTTTCGCCGGAATGACGTAAAACGGTATTTTTTGACTTTTTACGAAGCCATCAGACTTGTCTTAAAAAATAAAATTTAAAGAAAGATACAATCGGCTGCAAGTATAATGAACTGCCGATATTGTCAAGTGAAAAAAGGTAATTCAACTAAATTACAGCGAGGGAACAAGCATTGCCGCTATTAGACTTAGCTGAAATAACAATAGGTTATAGCATAGAGCCATTAAATCCTTCTTTTAAATACTGTTTTTCCGAATTTTTTCAGGCTCCAAATAATTTTTATTATTTTTAAGAAAAAAAGTCTTGAAACCTCTTTTGCATTATGTTACAGGAGCTCAGATTTTATTTCACGCCTACTTATTTAACGAAGCCTTGAAAGGATCGAACATAAAATGACTTCTCACAAAGAATTGCAGTTAGTTTATGGCTTGGCTATTATTTTGTTGGTTGTGGGTGTTCTAAGTTATGCTGCTTTTCCTGCCAAAGCTCCGGAACGACCGGTCAGGTTAATGTTTAAATGTGTTGCGGGAAAGATTCTGTTTGATCACAAAACACATACTGTTGAATCAGGTTACGGTATTTCGTGTGGTAGCTGTCATCATAATCTTGAAGAAGGCGAGACAAATCCCCAGGCCTGCAGGGAATGTCATGAACCTGAAAGCCAGGAGGAAGATATGCTAAGCAGGTCTGATGCATTCCATAAACAATGTATCAGTTGCCATAAGGAAGCTGAAGCAGGTCCTGAAAAATGTGAATCATGCCATGTAATGTAAAGCAGATAGCTTTTTTGCCGTCTGCTTTTTTTGTGTTTTTAAACTGAGAGCGTCGTCAAGTTGAATAAAAAAACCCGTTCGCTTCGCCTGTATTGCAAATCATATAGGCCTGACCGCCATTGAAAAGTGCTCAGGCGAAGCGTACGAGTGGAGAGCTTAGAAAGGTTAAACTATGATAAAAAGATCGTTTATCGGTTTGTCAAAACCACGACTTGCATATGGATCGCTTGAAGACACACCTTCCCTTAAGCAAATCCCAGCCTCAAAAGAGGTCACCCTTTTAGCAGACTGTCCGTTTGACAAAAAAAATCTGTTATTTAAAAAAAAGGCTGTTGTTAAAACCGGCCAGAAGCTTTTACTTTACAAGGAGAGTGATGAGTATGTTGTGTCAAGTGTCACAGGAGAAGTATCATCAATATCCTCTTATACGGGCGACTTTGGCCGATCTTATACTGCTATTGCAATTGAAGTGGCTGGTGATGAAGAAATAGATAACGAATTTAAGTCCGCAACAGGCGGATCAAAGGACGCTTCTCTTGCGATTATCAAAAATTTTCTTGCATTTGCTCCGGGTAATCCTCCAGTTAAGCTGTTTTCCAATAAAGACAAACCTATAAATACAATAGTTGTTTGTTGCGCTGACAGCGATCTATTAATAACAACAAACCAATATATTGTTAAATCCGATATTGATGCAATAAAAAACGGTATAAGTATCCTGAAAACAGTAACAGGGGTTAATGATATTATAATGGCGGCTTCACGGAGCCAGATGAGTGAACTTTCCGCAACCTGTGAAAAAGTAAATCAGGTTAATGATACATATCCATCCGCTCTCCCGCATCTTATTATGAAAGATATCCTTGGCAAGATGGTGCCTGCCGGAAAAAACCCTGAAGATATCGGTGTGTGTTTTATCAGCGCTGAAGCGGTTGCATCTATCGGAAATGCTTTTAGCAGCGGCCAAATACCTGTAACAAAAATCTTTACTCTTCTTAATAAAGATGGCTCTAACTCACTTGTATCAGCCAGAATCGGAACACCGGCAAGCGATATCTTCAAGGCTTTTAATATTACCTTAAACGAAAACGACAGGATAATTTTCGGCGGCCCCATGACAGGATCGTCCGTCTATTCAGAAGATCATCCGGTTCAGCCCGATACCGATGCCATTATCGTACAGGATAAAAAGGATATACCTGTTATTTCAGATTACCCCTGCACAAACTGTGGCGACTGCATAAGGGTATGCCCGGCAAATATTCAGATTAACCTGCTTGTCCGGTTTCTTGAAGCCGGACAATATGAAGCAGCAGCAGATCAGTACGATCTGTATTCATGCATTGAATGCGGTCTTTGCAGTTATGTTTGTGTGTCTGAAATGCCGATATTCCAGTATATCAGGTCGGCAAAATATGAGCTTGGCAGGGCAAATACAGCGGAGGCAACTAATGGCTGATAACAACATGGTTGACAATAACATGGCTGATAATAATAAATTCATAGTTTCACATGCCCCTTTCTGGCACGATGGAAGCAGAATATCTCTGCGAAATTATAATATGGCGCTTGCAGCTCTCCCGGCAATCCTGTTTGGCATTTATTACTATGGCATGCAGGCCGTCGGCGTTGTGTCGCTTTCCATTTCCACGGCAATTATCTGGGAATTTATTTTTTGTCGAGTAACAAAACGTTCAAATACAATTGGAGACGGTAACGCAGCCATTATCGGTATGTTATTAGGCATGCTTTTACCTGCAACAGCGCCATGGTGGTTTGTAATAATAGGGACATTTGTTGCTATTATTATCGGAAAACAGATCTTTGGCGGAATTGGAGCCAATCCTTTTAATCCTGTAGCTGTTGCCGTTGCTATTCTGATGTTATCGTGGGAAAATGTGTTTGATTTTAACGAAGCGCTTATAAATTATGATTTCGATTTTGCCATGGTCTATCCTCTTGCCGCCCTGAAACATTTTGGCGTATCTGCTGTTGATTCCTTCAGCATAGGTAATCTTTTAATGGGCAAACAGTCAGGAGGAATAGGTTCAACCTTTGGTCTTGGCCTTATTGCCGGCGGAATCTACCTCATTATCAGAGGAATCATCAGGTGGGAAATATCAATTTCCTTTTTAGCCGGTATCATTATAACCTCTCTGATATTTAATATAACTGATCCCGCGCGTTACGCAGGCCCGGCTGTCCATCTTTTTGCCGGCTATACTTTGATTGGCGCCTTTTTCCTTGCAACAGAAGATTCATCTTCACCTGTTAACTTTATTCCAATGCTTATTTATGGAGCAGGCGCTGGATTTTTGACCGTGCTTATAAGAAATATCGGCTTTTATGTTGATGGAGTGATTTTTGCAATCCTGATTATGAACCTTGTAAATCCGCTTATAGATAAAATCAGACCAAAAGCTATTGGAAAGGTTGTAGAAAATGCGTGAAATAATTAAAATGATTGTAGTGCTTACAGTTTTAAGCTGTTTCTCGGGTGGTCTGCTTGCGGCAATCCGCGGTGGAACAAAGGATAAAATTGAAAACCAGCAGTTAGAGTTTGTTAAAGGGCCTGCAATAAGGAATATTCTTAAGGGGTCTTCCAATGATCCTATTGTTGACCGCTTTAAAATAAAGGATGGCGATGTTGAAAGAAGCTTCTTTGTTGGTATATTCGACGGAAAGGCTAATACAGTTGCATTTGAAAGCTTTGGAAAGGGATTTGGCGGTGATATCGGCATTATGGTTGGTGTAAACATAAATGATGACAAGATTGTCAACATGGGCGTAACAACCCACAGTGAAACACCGGGTGTTGGTTCCAAAGCAAAATCAGAACCTAAATTATCAAATAGATTCAAAGGATTGGATCTGGTTCAATCCTTTAAAGTCAAACCGGACGGTGGACAGATTGATGCTATATCTGGAGCCACTGTTACATCACGCGGAGTTTGTGGCGGCGTAACAGAAGCCGGCAGTGTTTATAAACGCTTAAAACCCCAAGTCATTGAAAAAATGAAAAAGTTTAGTTAGGGAGAAAAAGATGGCTAAGTCTATTACTCAGGAATTTACAAAAGGTTTGTGGGATGAGATACCACCATTTAGACTTGTGCTTGGCCTATGTCCCATACTCGCTGTTACTAAAACTGTAGAAAACGGACTTGGAATGGGAGTGGCTGTAATCTTTGTTTTGGTATGTTCCAATGTTCTGGTTTCTTTATTACGTAAAATAATACCTTCACAAGTAAGAATAGCCTGTTTCATTATTATTATCGCCACATTTGTTATTGTTGTCGAACTTCTTATGCAGGCTTTTGCATATCC
>JASEIZ010000197.1 GCA_030017395.1 Desulfobacterales bacterium
AATATCCCTTCCAACGATCAAAATATCCATATCTTTTTTAGGCGGTGGATTTTGGTAAAGCATAACTTGACAAGCTTATAAATTATATGATAACAATATCAAAATTTTTACCACAAAGCACACAGAAAGCATGATGGCGGAAAGGGCTGATTTATGCGAAAAAAGACCACATTTATTATGTTAAGCGCTTCAGGCTCTCCAATAAAACAGGCAACTGTTTCAAGAACATTTTTACGTTTTTCAGGCATTTTTGTTGCAGCTATCACTATGCTCTTTGGTTTTGTAATGTATGACTATTATAATGTTAAGCTGGAATTATCAAGCATCAGGAAGGCGGAAAGCGATTTTTCCAGCCAGTCTGATATAATAATCAGCCAGCGCAAGCAGATAAAAATTTTCGCAGACGAGATCAATTCATTAAAGTCAAAACTGGTTGATCTAAACAGTTTTGAAAAACGGCTGAGGATTGTTGCCAATGTTGAAAAGCCTGCTGAGCAGGACAACCTTTTTGGCGTTGGCGGTTCAACACCAGATGATCTTGACACACGTGTTCCGCTTACCGATAAACACAACAGCCTGGTTCGTGAAATGCACGAGCAGACCAGTCAGCTTTATTTCGCATCGATAAATCAAAAACAAGGGTTTGAGTCGCTATTGAAACATCTTGAGGACCAACGAAATCTTCTTGCTTCAACACCTGCCATACTCCCGGTAAACGGGTGGATATCATCAAGATTCGGATACCGCATATCACCGTTTACCGGCTTGCGTGAATTTCACAAAGGGCTTGATATCGCCACGAGGATAGGTACGCCTGTAATTGCTACTGCCGATGGGGTCGTAACATTTGCCGACAGAAAAGGCTTGCTTGGCAAAGTAATTATTATTGATCACGGGCATGGAATAGTTACCCGTTATGCGCATCTTCAGAAGATGTTAAAAAAACGCGGCGAGTCTGTGAAGCGAGGAGACACTATAGCGCTTATCGGTAATTCAGGCAGAACCACAGGCTCCCACCTCCATTACGAGGTTCATCTTAACGGTATCCCTGTTAATCCTGAAGAATACATACTCAATCAGGGACATTATAGTTTATCTGCAAATAGATTAACGCGTCGGGATTAGAGTATAATTTTGAATTATTTCTATATTATATTCTTTAGCTCCTTCCTTTTTTATGTTTAAGCGCCTTATTGCAATCCCCGGTTTAAAATACAGCGAGTTGAACTGCAATAAAGAGCGCATTTCCCGTGGCTTGCTGCTGGAAACCTCAATTCTTAATGGACATTTTGTGGAGTTCATCTTATTATAAATATATTTATGAGGAGTTTTTTTTGTAGATTATGTTTGATTTTTTGACAAAAATATTTGGAAGCAAAAACGAACGGGAATTAAAAAAACTGCAACCTGTTGTAGATAAGATTAATGCTCTTGAACCCGAAACTCAGGCCATGAGTGATAATCAGTTGAAAGGCCGGACGGTTTTGTTTAAGCAGCGACTTGAAAACGGGGAATCCCTTGAAGACATTCTTCCCGAAGCATTTGCAACTGTCAGGGAAGCTTCAGTGCGCACTCTCAATATGCGTCATTTTGATGTCCAGCTTGTTGGCGGAATTGTTCTGCACGAGGGTAAGATCGCCGAAATGAAAACAGGTGAGGGGAAAACACTGGCTGCCACCCTCCCTGTATATTTGAATGCTCTTTCAGGCAGAGGAGTGCATGTTGTAACGGTGAATGATTATCTGGCAAAGCGTGATACCGAATGGATGGGGCAGATTTATAATTTTTTAGGCCTTTCTGTTAAGTCCTTGTTGCATGGCATGGATGATGTTGAGCACAAAAAGGCTTACAGCGCGGACATTACCTACGGCACAAACAATGAGTTTGGCTTTGACTATCTGCGGGACAACATGAAGTTCGAGAGGGACTCAATTGTCCAGCGGGAACTCAATTTTGCCATAGTGGATGAGGTGGACAGCATATTAATCGACGAAGCAAGAACTCCGCTTATTATATCTGGTCCCGCTGAAAAATCGACCGATCTATACTACCGAATAAACAGAATAATACCTGGCCTTGCACAAGACAAAGATTATGTTGTTGATGAAAAGGCAAGAACGTCGGTTATGACCGATAAAGGGATAGCAAAAGCTGAAAGCATTCTTAATGTAGATAACTTATACGATCCAAAACATATCGAACTTCTTCATCATATTAATCAGGCGCTAAAGGCTCATACCCTCTTTAAGCGCGATGTTGATTATATTGTAAAGGATGGCGAGGTAATCATAGTAGATGAGTTTACAGGTCGTCTTATGCCTGGACGCCGTTACAGTGAAGGGTTGCACCAGGCGCTTGAAGCCAAGGAAAACGTCAGGATAGAAAACGAAAACCAGACCCTTGCAACAATTACTTTTCAGAACTATTTCCGTATGTATAACAAGCTTGCGGGCATGACAGGTACGGCCGATACCGAAGCCGCTGAATTTAAAAAGATTTATAATCTTGATGTCGTGCTTATTCCCACCAACAAACAGATGATAAGGGTCGATTTTCCTGATGTTATTTATAAAACCAGAAAAGAAAAATTTGAAGCGGCCATGGACGAGATAGTAGAGCTGCATAAAAAAGGCCAACCTGTTCTTGTAGGTACGGTTTCAATCGATATTTCGGAAAACTTCAGTAAACAGTTAAAAAAGAAAGGTATCCAGCATTCCGTGCTTAATGCAAAAAACCATGAAAAAGAGGCGGAGATTATTGCCAAGGCGGGCCAGAAGGGCGTGGTTACAATTTCAACAAGCATGGCAGGCCGTGGAACCGACATAGTATTAGGTGAGGGAGTGACCGATCTGGGCGGGTTGCATATTCTTGGCACAGAAAGGCATGAGAGCAGGCGCATTGATAATCAGCTTAGAGGTCGTTCCGGAAGACAGGGCGACCCGGGATCGTCCCGTTTTTATCTTGCTCTGGAGGATGACCTTTTACGTATATTTGGTGGAGAACGCATGACATCGATTATGGATAGATTAGGCATGGAAGAGGGCGAGCCGATTGAACATAATCTTATAAGTAAAGCAATAGAAAATGCCCAGGCAAAGGTTGAAGGGCACAACTTTGATATCCGTAAGCAGCTCATTGAATATGATGATGTAATGAACCAGCAGAGAGAGATTATATACGGGCAGCGCCGCGAAGCGTTGACTGGCAAAAACCTGAAAAGCTCTATCGTTGATATGATTTGTGAACAGGCCGGAAATATTGCCGGTATTTTTGCCGATGAAAAGGTTCTTCCCGAAGAATGGGATATAAAAGGGATTAATGAGGCGGTATTTAAGCAGTTTAATTTTTATTTAGACGGGATAGATGATGGCACGTTAGACGGCCTGACACTGGAAGGGCTTGCCCAGTTGATTTCTGATGCTGCCACCAAGGTGTATGATGAAAAAGAGGCCAAGATAGGCGCGGAAAATATCAGGAATCTGGAACGGATTATAATGCTGCAAACCGTAGATAAACTGTGGAAGGATCATCTCCTTAGTATGGACCATCTAAAGGAGGGGATCGGTCTTAGAGGCTATGCCCAGCAGAATCCTTTGACTATTTATAAAAAAGAAGGATTCGAAATGTTTCAGGATATGATCTTCAGGATCAAGGAGGAGACTGTTGGAGTTCTGTTTAGAGTGCAGATAGCCGAACCTGAAAAGATTGATGATTTAAGGAGATCGGAAGATAAAAATCTTGTGTTTTCCAGCGGGGATGATGCCGGGATAAAAAAACCGGTCAGGCGAACGGAAAATAAGGTTGGGAGAAATACTCAGTGTCCATGTGGGAGCGGCAAGAAGTATAAGAAGTGTTGCGGAAAGTAGAAGACAGGGGTCAGGGATCGGGGGTCGGGGAAGAGGGTGAGAAGAAAAAAGATGAACATCGAACATCGAACATCGAACATCGAACGTCCAACGTCGAATGAAGAACAAGAAACATAAGTCGGAGGTCAGAAAACAGAAGGGCAAGAGAAGAGAGGAAAGAGGGATTAAAGGATTAAGGGATTAAGGGATTATGGGATTATGGGATTATGGGATTATG
>JASEIZ010000198.1 GCA_030017395.1 Desulfobacterales bacterium
AATAGCTTTATCCTGAACCTTTGAACCTTGAACCTCTGAACCCGTGAACGGTTACTATTGTTTTTATTATGGCCTGCTCTTTGTCTACGATTTGGTATAAATGAGTTTTTTCTGGTGTAAATTTAATTATAACCTAAGTAATAACCACAATTAAGTTATTTTAAAGTTTTTAAGGAACCTGATTTGCCCCAAAAACCCTTAATAAACATTCAATTTTTTATCCTCGCTTTTGTATCGCTTCTCTTATACGGATGCGTTCAAACCCTGCAGAATACCTCGACTTTACAGGATGAAAATTCAGCACGTTTCCAAACAGATACTGTTGCGGCCCCAAAAACAGATAAAAAAGAAGATTGTATTAATCAAAAACCTGAAATTTTTAATCCTGACAAAACCAATGATACATGTGTTAATACAACCAAAGTCTCTACAGTAAATAACACAGAAAATAACAGCATAAAAGCAGATGAAAGTCTCCCCCCTCAAAAAAAGATACAGTCGGTTCTGGACGAAGCCCTTGATTTCTGCCAGGTATCACAGGAATTCTGGCAAAAAGGGGAGCTTGAAAATGCCATTGAAGCACTGGACAAGGCTTACTCTTTGATACTCGATGTCGAAATGAATGACGACCCTGAACTGGTGCAGCAAAAGGAAGATCTGCGTTTTATGATATCAAAACGTATTCTTGAAATCTACGCATCTCGAAATATTGTCGTTAATGGCAACCACGATGCTATCCCCATGGTAATGAACAATCACATCCAGGCAGAAATCACCCTTTTCACAAAGAGCAACGAAAAAAAATTCTTCATTGAATCATATAAACGTTCCGGCATGTATCGCCCACATATAGTTGAAGCTCTTAAAGAGGCAGGACTTCCTGTTGAACTGTCATGGCTTCCTCTTATTGAAAGCGGCTTCAAGGTAAGCGCCCTTTCAAAGGCAAGAGCTCTCGGGCTCTGGCAGTTCATACCGTCAACCGGATACAAGTTCGGGCTTAAACGTGATATATTTATTGATGAACGTATAGATCCTTTTAAAGCAACAGAGGCTGCTATAGCATACCTGAAGGAATTGCACAGCATTTTCGGCGACTGGGCAACCGTTCTGGCTGCATATAACTGCGGTGAAGGAAAAGTCCTGCGTGTAATCCGAAGCCAGAATGTAAACTATCTTGACAACTTCTGGGATTTATATGAACGGCTTCCCAGGGAAACTGCAAGATATGTCCCTAGATTTCTGGCTGTCCTTCATATACTTAAAGATATGGAAAAGTACGGGTTTGATCCAACATGTCTTGACACACCTTTAGAATATGAAACAATTACTGTAACAAAACAGGTGCGCCTCGAGGATATAGCTAATAAAATCGGGGCATCAGAAAACATTCTGGAACAGCTTAACCCGGAACTCAGATATAAAATATTGCCTGGTAATGAATATCCTCTCAAAGTTCCGCGCGGCAAAGGCAGCGTTCTGCTCGCAAGTCTGGACAATATACCTGTTTCATCTCCGCCAAGACCTGCCTATGTAAAACACAAGGTAAGAACAGGGGAAACCCTTTCAACAATTGCCAGAAAATACCAGACCAGCATGTCAAAAATTGCCAGGGCAAATAACATACGCAAACGAAATTATATAGTTGCTGGAATGACACTTAAAATACCACAAAAAGGAACCTTTATTCCCAAACTGAAAATATATAATAAATCAAACTATGAACAAGTAACCACTCATGTTGTTAAGAGCGGTGATTCTCTCTGGATTCTTGCCAGACGTTATGGTACAACGACAAAAAAAATTCAGGAGACAAATAAGTTGGCTTCAACAAACCTATATATAGGGCAAGTCTTGAAAATACCGGAGCGCAATATAGAAGATTCGTCAGAAAAAAGCTTTGGAACCTACAAGGTAAAACGAGGAGACAGCCCTTTTACTATTGCAAGGCTGCACAATATGCCTCTCGAACATTTCCTGCGTATAAACCGCCTGACACCAAGAAGCAAAATATATCCAGGGCAAAAACTATATATCGAATAGACTGCGCCCCCGTAGCTCAGTGGATAGAGCAATGGATTCCTAATCCATGTGCCGCAGGTCCGATTCCTGCCGGGGGCACCAATATTAAACCACACCGCTAATAATCCCTGAATCGTTCGGCCCACGAAAAGGAAGGCGCTGAATTTCCTTTACATTCGCTCTGGAAAGCATATCGGTTATCTGCCTTTCAGAATACGAACGACCAACAGGTGTGCCTAAAAGCATATTAAGTGAAAAAAGTGCGGGGAAAAGAGGATCATCCATCGTGTCGTTTAAAATAAAATCATGAATAATTATCATACCTCCAGGTTCCAAGACTGAAACAGTTTTTTCAATAATTCGCTGACAATCTTTTTGCCCTTCTCCATGGAGAATGTGAGAAAGCCAGGCCACATCATATATCCCTTCAATATCTTCTTCCACATAGTTGCCATCCATAAAATCTATCCGGTCGGTTAAACCGAATTTTTCAATGGTTTTTTTCGCAAAAGGTCTGGTAGTGGAAAGATCGAAAACAGTAGCTTTAAGCCCTGAATTTTTCATACAAAAATGGATGGCATAGGTTCCAGG
The DNA here is from genome assembly GCA_030017395.1 of Desulfobacterales bacterium. Taxonomy (GTDB): domain Bacteria; phylum Desulfobacterota; class Desulfobacteria; order Desulfobacterales; family ETH-SRB1; genus Desulfaltia. The sequence goes on from JASEIZ010000198.1 coordinate 2,611, forward strand.
CCCACCACCCAGATCGAGCAAATGACGCCGCCCGGAAAGATTTATTTCATCAACCATGACAGGAGCAAGGTTCATTGCCAGATTAAACATGCCCATAAGGAAACTTTCCCGCCATTCCGGACTTGTATGAGACATTCTTGCTCTGACAGGCTCTCCGGAACTAACGGCCTGATCCAGCTTGGACCATGAGTCTACAAGGTGGTGATGGTGGGTGATTATATGGCCGATATACTTTGGAGAATCTTTTGAGAGAAAAGTTTTACCCGCAAGGGTGTTGGAAAACCTATTATCTTTTTTATTCAGAAGGTTCATGGCTGTGAGAGCATTAAAAAGCCTGCATGCTCCTTCTTTGCTTACATTCAGTTTTTGTGCGATGTCTTCGCCCGAAAGCTGTGTTTCACCTATTGCAGTAAATACATCGAGCTTAACTGCGGCATGAAGCGTGCATGTTTCCCAATACTGACCTGATAATTGAAGCAGTCTGCCTTGATTCCATTCCTGTTTTTCCATACCTGTTCTCTCCATTTTTGTTTTTATTGTGATTTTGAAAAAGTATTTAGCATTTTCCAAAATCTGAGTCAAATCCTGGGGCGATGTTCGGAGTTAGTCCGGTATAATAAGAGAGCTTTGAAAAACTTAACAGATTCCAGATAATGACATTTTTAAATATTTTTCAAAATTCAGTAAGGAGAATACGGTAAATTTATAAAATATTCTTAAAGTCATAGACTACCGGCAGAGCCGGTAGTCTATGACTGGCTGTTTTGTATGCCTGCTGTAGGTGGTGCAATATGGCAGATAGGTTGAGTCATTAACGGAAGCAGGGGTGGGTATGCGTCAGCGCCTTCATTTGAAGTGCCGACGGTATAATGGCTCACAAGAATATCTTCAACACGGTTCCAATTAATTGATTTTTTGAGATTTTGCATTTTTTTAATGCTGCGATTATTCTTTTTAGAGTTTTCAAGTACCAGGTCGGCGAAACTGAATTCGTTTTTCATTTTTTTGAAACCCATATTTTCCTCCAGATAGTTTATTTTTTCAGAGAAAAACATAGCACAGAACAAATGTAATATCAAGTAAAAACAATTAATTATAGGTATTTTTAACGATTTTTTAGCAGAGATTATATTAAAAGAAATAGCGCAACTTTGGAGAAACCGGATCAGAATTTTAATTATTTAAGAGTTGAGAAATAGGTTATCGGTTTTAGAAATGGAGGCTGATCTGATCCGGAGGTAGGGGGTTGTGCAAAGGTCTCAATAAGTGTCGTTACAACTTGACTCTTTGATGTTACACATGGTATAAAAAAACACTTATATATTGGCATATAAAGTGCCAAAACGTCCATGAAAAAATTTTCCCTTAGTGCTCTGGGTCAAAAATTCGGTGACGTATTTTTATGCTGCCATTTTTTGTTTG
>JASEIZ010000199.1:0-1175 GCA_030017395.1 Desulfobacterales bacterium
TTGTATTCGATATGTCAATATATGAAAGAGCGTCCCCTATATTCCTATATTCCCTCGTCCCCTATATTCCCTCACAGTGAAAGTGGATACACTCTTGCCATTCAGGGAATTGAACAAAAGACGCTGGTATATGGGGAAAGGACATTGATGACCGAATTTTTGTTGATTGCACTTAATTTTGTATGTTATTATGTATAAAATTAATACCGAATGAGGTGTAAAATGCAAAAGCTCAAAATTGATCAAGACATCAGGTCAATGTCGGAAGTCAGAAATGCCATGGCTTCTTACATCAAACAGGTCCATAACACCAAGCGTCCTGTTATAATTACGCAGCATGGTAAAGGCGTTGCTGTACTGTTGGGCGCAAATGAATTTGAAGCTATGCAAGAAAAAATGGAGCTTCTTTCAGACGTCCAAACCTCCCTTAACCAACTGGCAAAAGGAGAAGGAATCTCCCACCAAAAAGCAAAAGATAAATTATTGAAGCGAGTTCCTAAATGAAAATAGTGTGGTCTCCTCTTGCTGTTGAAAGGGCATCGGAAATAGTTGATTATATTGCTCAAGATAAGCCTATGGCCGCAGACAAATGGATCCATACAGTATTTTCAAAAGTTGATCAGCTTCGATCTAATCCAGAAATTGGACGGATTGTCCCTGAAATCAATGAACGTCAATTCAGGGAGTTAATTTACGGAAATTATCGTATCATCTATCATATTGAAGCAAAACAAATATCCATACTCACTATTCGGCATGGGAAACAGATATTGCCAATAGATGAAATCAAGGCTTAACCGTTCACTTCACCAGATCGCTACCGCGCCTTGTGGGTTCAAACGAAAAGTTTTTTTAATATTAGGTTAAAAATAAAAATAGTTTCTTTGAAAAACCTAAATCCTGTAAAGCCTTAGCTGACTGTGATCAGGCAGTTTTTCATTTGCCTCTTTTAATTTCTGCTTACCGGATATAACCGCCACAGAGCGCTCACTCTTGTTTGGATCAAAATATTTTCCAGCGACCTCTACCACCTTTTTTCTGGTTAACGAAAGAAGCCTTTCTTTAAAAGCTTTGCGCGCTTCATCCGATAAAGAAACAACTTTTCTGTAAAATGCCTTTTGAGCCGCGACCGCCGGTGTATCGGGCCTGTCGATTCCGGAACATACCTGCAAAAT
>JASEIZ010000199.1:1185-4026 GCA_030017395.1 Desulfobacterales bacterium
CAAAATAGCTTCCTTGACATCTTCGTCAACAAAGCGCCCTGAATTTATGAAGTCTAGGGCGCCATCATACACCTTAAGGGTAGCAGATATGTGCGGATCCCTGTAAGAGCCGAAACTAAATATGCCGTCTTCGGAATTATATGTTGCAAATCCGCCGTATGCCCCTCCTTTTTCCCGAATCTCACGATGAAGATACATTGAGCGAAGTATTTTACTTATGACAGATAAAGCAGGAGCATCTTCATGTCCCATTCTCACGGTCTTAAACGCCTGTGCTACAAATGAAACCGCAGAAGATGTGCTCCAGCCTTCCATAATAATTTTATCGTCAAATTCTATTCCAGGACTCACAAAACCGTTTGCCGGAACATCCACCTTGCCCCTCTCCTCAAGAGAGGAATGGAATAGTGCTTTCTGCACAGACGCTGCCAGGGAAGATGCTGTTGACAGGGAACTGTCTTCGCCAATCAGCGCTATTTTTAAATTGCTTCGTATAAAAAGATTTTCCCCGATTGATAATAAATCGCCTGAGATAGACTTTAGTTTGTCTTCTGAAAGATCATCGGTTAAGCCCTTTATGGTCTGCAGCTGATGAACACCGTGCCATATTTCATTGAGCGCGCAGGTAATTGATAAGTTTCTTGAAGCAAGCGACATTGCCAACATGTGCCCATTTTGCACGACCATCGATTCCAATCCCGCCCTGTCTTCATACAAAAGGCTCTTTAGGCGGACAAGATCTGAAAAATCCAACTTGCATAAAAGCTCCTGAATAATTTCAAACATCCTGCCCTGATTTCTGACAAGGCATTTTCCGCTAAAGGAGATAAGCGGCAAACAAAGGCCATTATCTTCAAAGCTGGTGCAGGAATGAGAAGACAACCCAATGCCGCCTGTATATGCATCGATGAGCTGCGCCATTTCCGTATAATCATGCACGGCTGTTCCTATTCTGGGAAGAGCAAAGCAGAAAAAAGGGATAAGTGGGATTAACTGTTTTTTGAAAAATCCGGCTCCTACAGCCGCCTCAAAGTAAAAGATGCCAGAGGTTGGTTGATTATAGCAGGCAGCCGCCGCATTGTATTTGGTCGTCTCCTTCACGCTTTTAACAGATGGGGGAATATCTCCAAGCTCAAGGGTTGGAAGGCAGGAAACATCCTCTATGCTTTCCTGGAGTTGCCTCAAAGCTTTGGCGTCCTCCTTTATTTTTATTACATCGGATCCGCTCAATGATGCCCTGACATTGTCAAGTTCCGCCGCGACTCTAGCGTTTTCTTTACTTTCCATCAACTGATCAGGAACCAGCGTAAAAAGCACTCTGTGAGAATTATCTAGAAAATAGCTTTTTATCCTGTTTTCAAAAAATAAGCCTTTGGAAAGCTCTTTTTTAAGTCTGTCAAGATCTGCGTCAAGCCGTAAAATCCTTTCGGGATCACCGCCGTGAAACCAGCATTCTGAAATGGTTAAAAGCAATTTTATGCCGTATGGATATGGCGTGTTTGTTACTTCCTTGCGATGAAATTCTATCTGATGAATGGCCGACTCGATCAATTTTTTGTCAATACCTTTGTCAACAAGATCTTTCAGAATACCAAAAATAATGGTCTCAATTTTTTCTGCGGCAGACTCCTCCACATCTTTGAGCCCGCATACGAACATGGTGTCCCTGTTATCGTTGTGAAAGCCTGTACCGTCGGATAGATCAGTTCCAAGCTCCGAATCTATCAATGCTTTGCGCAAAGGAGAGGCTGAATTCCCAACAAGGATCTGCTCAAGCAGTATTAGAGCTAAAACTTCAAAAAAATCCTTGATGTCCGCGGTAAGCCACGCCACGCAGACCTGGCATTTTTTTGATGGATCTTCGCTGTCTCCAAGCGGATATTTATTTATTATCTTTCTGGGTTTGTCCCAGCGGGGTTGAGAAAGAACATTTGTTTTTGGATCGATCCTCTCAAAATTTTTTAAGATTTTTTCCTGTATGAAGTTAAGATGTTCCTTTAACGGCATACCCCCGTATGTATAAAAAAAAGAGTTGCTTGGGTGATAATGCCGCCTGTGAAAAGCCTTTAATTGATCGTATGTCAAACTTGGAATTACAACAGGGTCCCCTCCTGAATTATGACTGTATGTTGTGTCGGGGTAGAGGGCTTTTAAAAGAAATCGTACCAGCACCTGATCCGGCGATGACATGGCGCCCTTCATCTCGTTATATACAATGCCTTTATAAACAAGCCTCATGGAACCGGTATTTTTTAAATCATCTTCGATTTCCAGGCGATGACCCTCTTGCCTGAAGCTGAGCTTGTCTATTTTTGGGAAAAATGCCGCATCAAGATAAACATCCATAAGGTTGTAAAAGTCTTTCCTGTTCTGGGTGGAAAAAGGATACATGGTCCAGTCCGATGAAGTAAAGGCGTTCATGAATGTGCTCAGACTTCTCTTTAACATGGAAAAAAACGGATCGCGCACAGGGAATCTGTTTGAACCGCATAAAACAGTATGCTCCAGAATATGCGCCACACCGGTTGAATCAACCGGAACGGTCTTAAAAGCTACGCCGAATGTGTTTTCTTCGTCATTTCTACTGATATGGATATGCCTGGCGCCTGTAATGATATGCTCAAGCTCGTAAAAAACCGAATTTATTTCCTCAAGCTTCCCAACCTTCTTAATAAAATAACCGGATATGTTGTCGCCCTGTTTCAGCTCGGGGTTGTTTTGATCCAAAATTTCATTCATATATACTGCCTTTTAAGTTGACCATCTCAGATTTTAAACCTATCTGTTAAGTGTTGAGTGCCAGGACATCGTTAACGATTTTATGTGCCAAGACATCGTTAA
>JASEIZ010000019.1 GCA_030017395.1 Desulfobacterales bacterium
AGTACGGGGCAGGCTTATCAAGTCCGGCATGACGATTTCAAGACTTTTTACGAGAGCATCAATTATGACAAGAAAAATGATTTTTTTAACTATTTTATTTTATTATGTCAATAGTTGATGTCCTTCTACAGGGTAAACATATTTATTTGTCTTCCTTTTCTCGAGGTTTGACAAATGCGCTGAACAACTCGATTGGAAACGGAAAAATTGTTGTTGTATTCTGCTCTGCCGACATCTCGCGCATTGTTTGGAGATACCTGAGTTGCAGGGCCGTAGGGTGATTTTCAATTATTATCGATGCTTCGGCCAGCTTTGCCGCAGCCTGGAATTCCCCCTCCGCATTGATTACCTTGGCGCGACGTTCCCTTTCCGCCTCAGCCTGCTTGGCCATAGAGCGCTGCATCTCCTGAGGCAAATCAATATGCTTTAATTCCACGGTTGTAACCTTTAAGCCCCACGGATCCGTATGTGTATCCAGTATTACTTGAAGCTGCTCATTAATCTTTTCCCTTGCAGACAAAAGCTCATCTAACTCTGCCTGGCCGCACACGCTTCTCAGGGTTGTCTGGGCAAGTTGAGACATTGCATAGCTGTATTGCTCAACCTCAACTATAGCTTTTATCGGATCGATTACCCTGAAATAGATTACAGCATTAACCTTCACTGAAACATTATCTCTGGTTATAACATCCTGGGGATCTACATCCATGGCCACAAGACGCATGCTTACCTTTACCATTTTATCTATAATTGGAATAAGTATGATCAGACCGGGCCCTTTTGCCTGTATAACCCTGCCAAGCCTGAATATAACCCCGCGCTCATACTCGTTTAATATTCGTATGGCTGTTGACAGAAAAAAGGCTACAAGTATAACAACTGCAATTACTGTATACATTTTATTCTCCTTTTTTGAAAATCATGTTCATTGGTTGTCCTGCCGGCCAATACTGATCGGCTCAACATCGAGCATGAGATTTACCACCTTTATTACCCTTACCTTTGTGCCTTTGCTTATCCTGTTTTTTGAAGTAGCATTCCAGAGCTCCCCGTGCACAAAGACCTTGCCTTCGGGCATGATATCCTCTTTTACGACGCCGATTTCACCGACAAGACCATTTGCGCCTGTTTTAGGCTTTGATACCTGCGCCTTAAAAACCAGGCTCGCAAGTGTGACAAAAAAACCTGAGACGATAACGATTGTCGGCAAAAACACCTGCCACGATATCCTTAGTTCGGGACTTGTGTTCTCAAACAACATCAGGGAGCCTAAAAAAAGCGAGGTTACCCCTGCTATGCTAAGAAGACCATAGCTTGTAATCTTCATCTCCATAATAAAAAATATCATCGCAAGCAGAATGAGGAGTATGCCCGCATAATTGACGGGAAGTGTCTGAAAGGAAAAAAACGCTAATACAATTGCGATGGCTCCGATCACTCCTGGGAAAATAGCTCCTGGATGCGACAGCTCAAAATAAATCCCGGCCATGCCTAACATCATAAGAATATATGCAATATTAGGATCGCTTATTATTTTTAAGATCTTTGTTCTTATATTTTCTTCCAGTATTGTCCTTTTGAGATTATCAAGGTTAATTATCCCTTTATCCTTAATTTTACGGCCGTTAATCTGTTTGATCAGATCATCCATATCTGTTGCTACAATATCTATGATATTTTGTTTCAGAGCCACGGTTTCCGTTACGGAAACACTTTCACGAATGGCCTTTTCAACCCACTCTGCGTTCCGCCCCCGTTTGTTTGCAACACTCCTGGCCTGAGCCACCATGTCATTAACCACCTTTTCAGACATGGTTTTGTCTATCTTTTTTCCTCCGGCTCCTACCGGATGTGCAGCGCCAATATTTGTTCCTGGAGCCATTGCGGCGATATCGGCCGCCATGGTAATCATAACCCCTGCCGAAGCAGCCCTTGCTCCGCCCGGAGAGACATAGACCACAACAGGAACTCTGCTTGCAAGTATGGCCATCACAATATCACGCATAGACTCAGCCAGACCCCCCGGGGTATCAAGCTCAATGATAATGCACGAAACATTATTATCTGATGCTTTTTTAATCCCCTGTTTTAAAAAATCAGCTGTGGCAGGGCTTACTGCGCCTGATGCTTTGATAATATAGATTTCATTTTCTCCTGAAAAAGCATTTGCAGAAAAAAACAGCAATAATGCCGACAGGATAATTATGAAAAATTTGTATTTCATATCAAATACTCCGCAATAATAACCAAAAAGCTTTGTAATATTTTAGCCTTATATAACAAAATACCTGTAATCGAGCGAAAGGTATGATTAAATTTAAAACAGAAAACTGTTTGAATGTATTAGAAATCGTTGAGAAAGAACCTGATACGATATTATTGTTTATAAAAAATCGTCTTACTTGTCACAATTATTATTTTTATTATGTCCTGTTCTTTCTTTACGATTTCTTATATATGAGTTTTTTCTGGTTTAAATTTAATTATACTTGGAGCGATCATCTTTTCAAAAAGCCAAAATGTTACAAAGTTTTTATTCTCCCATTTCATTCATAAGCTTTTTCATATCCTCCCATACATCCCTTTTTCTATCTGGATTGCGAAGAAGATATGCGGGATGATATGTAGGCATAAGCTTAATCCCCTTGTAATCATGAAAACGCCCTCTGAGCTTCGAAATAGGCTCTTTTGTTTCAAGTAGGATCTGTGCCGCAAAAGTTCCGAGAGCGCATATGAAATCCGGCTTTAGAGTAGCGATCTGGCGTTCCAAGAAAGGAAAACACGCCTTAATTTCATCGGGCTCAGGATTTCTGTTGTCTGGAGGACGGCATTTTATAATATTGCAAATATATACCTGCTCACGTGTAAGTTTAATAGCCTGAATTATTTTGGTAAGAAGCTTGCCTGCAGCCCCAACAAACGGTTCGCCGGTTTTATCCTCCTCAAAACCCGGCCCTTCGCCCACAAATACAAGGCTTGCTTTTGGGCTCCCCGCTCCAAATACAATATTTTTACGGCTGTTTGATAGTTTACAGAGGCAACAGTCTCCGATATCAGCGCGTATTTGCTCCAGAGTTTCAGCCATAAATGTCTTGTCTCTTCCCCAGTCTTCAATGATTTCAAGGCTTTTCTTTTTGCAGTCAAAACCAATGCACCCATTTTCAGCCAGAAAACAAAGATAGTTTTTCACCTCTTCAACAACATTTAATTCCTGGTTATTTGTCATTTGATAATTAGTAAGCGTTCACGAACGGCTACCCTTTTTGTTCGACCTATCAAAGTCATGCCAGACCATATCCAATAACGCTACTGCCAGTTTGTAAACATCCAACTCGTAAACCCGTTTCATTTCTACCAAATTTCTAATTTCAAGTTTCAAGCCGTGAACGGCTACAATAATTATCCCTATCAAAACCATCAGTAAATATCTTTTTGCCTTCTATACCTGTCAATAATATGATGAAACGCACGCGGGCATCGATTCTTGATTGGCATGGCATGCAAACCAGATATCATTTCAAGTATCCTGCCAAGTTATAAACTAATGTCCCGCAAGTCTTCCCGCTCCAATACCCAGTTCAGGTCGATATGTAACCCTTACTTTTGTATCTTTTTTGATTTCCATTTAATCATCTGGTTTTATCTGTCTTTTTTGCAGCTATCTGCTCAGCAACCATTCGCTCTCTGACCAGTCGAAGAAATTCTTCGACTGCATTTTCAGAATCATCCGACAGGAAACTTTCAGTAACATTTAGCTGGCTGCCATTATGACAATGTTTGGGGAATGTTGAAACATTTCGCCATTTCTTATGAGAAGCGTTGTCATGACGATAGATAGCATCTCTGATATTTCGTTGCTCCCAGTGGTATGAATAGCTGCCATCAGGTGAATACCAGATATCTACATCAGCAGACTTCAAAATATCAGAAAATTTGCGCTCAACATTTCCTTTTATTCGCTTATAATGCTCCGATATCATTTTCTATCTCGCTAATTTCCTGTTCAATATTCTTAACTTCAATTAAATCTTCCCAGCCGGGATGTTCCGGCGCACTGCCTTCTGTGATCTTATAATTTAATTCTTCTACATTTGAAGCCTGATATCTGGCTAAAATTTCAAAACGTTCTATCTGAAGCAATCGTTGTTTTTCCCTAAGATTCGTAATTACGCCCGAACGAATAAACTCTTCAGCAGATACAGCATATTTTTCGGATATTTTTTCTACCTGAGAAAGAGCGCCCATAAAACCTCCTTTCCAGAATAAACGGAATCAAAACAGTGTAAATTCGCTATCAATAATGATGCAATAATTTTAGTTCGTTAACTCGACAGCTTACAGTATAAACCGGAAATCCAATTGAATTGAAATCGAGATTATTCAATACTATCGCGGGATCGTCAAGATAGTGTCTTCCTGCCCGATTAACTCGGGAACCTGAAGCCGCCCCAAAGATTTTGCCGACACGGCACATACTTCCTTTTTGGTCCAGTTGAATGCTTCCTTTACACTGATAAGGCCGTCTTCGTTGGCATCCACGCTTTTTTCACCATTTAATGCTTTCAGAAAATACCAGGTAAAAAGGCCGCTTTTTTCTTTTGGGAAATCGTTGGCAAAATTATCCACGCTGGTGGCAGTTATCCACCAATTGTTCATTGTTGATTTCGGCGCTACAGTGAAATCCTTGGGGACAACGCAAATTCCCTTTATATTCTTTGCCATCAAGCTGCGTCCTTCTCTACCACTAAAACATGCATCCAGGATTACGATCCAGTTCCCTCTTGTATCGGACAGCATCTCTCGGAGTGTGGATATTTTTATCTCTGTATATTCCAGGCTGTTCTCTCTGGCGTTGTAGGGAACGAGAGCAGCATCAACAATTTTGCCGTTTTTGACTATAGGCGCCCCATGACCGGAAAAGTAGAAGATAGCTGTTTCTGAGCTCTCAGTTGTAGCCATTTTAAGTTTTATCAAAGCATCGGTTATATCATTTCGACAGGCATCTTTGTTAGTGAGGTGGCTTATGTTTTTTTCAGGAATGCCGCTTGATCTAATTAGAGATGCAAAACCTCGGGCGTCGCTTTCTGCGTAGTCAATTTTTGGAATAGCAGTATCCTTGAAATCACCTACTCCCACCGCTAAAATTCTGGTTTTCCCAGGCGCCCGCCATGAAACCAGCGTTGGAACCTTGCGAGTAGCCACAATTGTCGTCGGGAGTTCATTGAGGTACACATGAAGGCTTTTAGGAAGGTATTTCGCTAATTCCTGTACATCATTCGCTTTTCGCAAGGTTGACCATTTCCCATAGGCAGAGCTTGCGCTGGCGTGATCGCCCATCTGATGTGCAGCAATCGCCCGAAAAAGCCAGTTCCAGGCAAGATCGTCCCGTAATGCGTTTACCGAGTCAGTGTGTGAAAGCGCGGTTTTCCATTTCCCTTGCTTCAAATAAACGATGCTAATGTTTTCCAGAAAACCGGCTTTCAGCTTTGTGTCGCTCGCCAAGTCGGCTGCTTTGCGCCAGTCTGCTTCAGATTTGTTGTACTCACCACGCACGAGGTAGTAAAACCCCCTATTGCAGTAAGCTGCCGCGTACTTTGGATCAAGTCGGATAGCTTCTGTAAGGTCGCGAATTGCGAGGTCGTACTCACCTTTGGATAAATACGCATATCCTCGATTGCCATAGGCTGCCGCCTTGTTTTGATTTCTACTAATGGCTTCGGTGTAATCACGAATCGCAAGGTTGTAGTTCTCTTCATTAATATATTTCCCTCCACGCTGAAAATAATCAACACTTGGCGGGGCGTATACACGTGGCTGGGTGTATGAAACTGGGGCACAACCAACCAAAACAAAAACAATTGCCTGAAAAAAAATAATCCTTGCTTTCATGTCACGATCCTTTTCTTAACGTTTCTGTGTGGTTATGATGTCAAAGATAGGTACTTGCATGTAATATCAAAATATTACGAAAAGATAGCTTATGTCAAGTCAAGATCGACTACGACTTATTGGAGATAAAGAGAAAAGGTTTCGTTTGGCTCTTAATAATACTGGATACAAGAAAATTTCAAATGTAGTTCGCAGGTTGGGTCGAGGCAAACTCAGCTGCCCTGTTTTCGTTTCGCAATTCCGATTATATTCGGAATATGCCAGGCGGATTTGTTATCGTCATATTCGTTGAAATAAGTTTCATAGCTCCCAACCCATTCCCTGTCTGTATCTCCTGCTTTGACATACAGTGTCGCTTCCGGTCCGCCTTCAACATACACGGCGTTTTTCAAATTAATGGGAAGTGCAAGCAAAATGTCATTGAAGTCATGCGTTGAATAAGGCGCTCTGCTGAAGATAAACAAAACCTTGCCGCTTCTATCAATGCCAATAGCGGCTGTGCTGTAAATCTTTTCTTCTGTTTTCTTCTTCCATGCATTTTCTCCGGCAAGTGTAATCATGCGATAGTTCTGGATGACGGTGTTGTAAACCGTTATCAAATTCTTCCAATCCTGATGATAGCGGTCAATGATTTGGACTAAGGGAACTGATGAATTAGCAGGATTAAAGGCCATGAATGCGCCAAATTTTGGATTGATGGCTGTATTGTTAAGGTGTTTGTAATTTTTCATATATCCGGTGCTTGCTTTGTCTTCCCGATACATACTGGTATTAATAGCGGCAATAAGGCCAAATTTCTTACACCATTGTTTTGTAGTTCTTTTTTTTCCGTCATGTTCGGAGGCAGATAAAAGTTTAAAGGAATAGAATTTCGGGTCAATCTTCAGAATGGTTATAGGATAATTACAGATAGGAGACTTTTGTGGAGAATCGAATTCGCCGAGATATAACCCATCATCAAGTTTTGCAAATAATACGGCTTCCTTATAATCCTGCTGCTTTGTGGTTTTTGCATCATCATCGACGCCTTTAATTTGAACATCAATGGTTTCAGCATTAGATATACATGGAACTACCAGCAATGCGAAGAACACAATACAGGCTATTCTCGACATGAATTCCCCATTTCCGACTATCCAATTTTAATAATGGTCTTCAACATAAATACAAACAAAAGGTAAGATATCAACCGGCCGGATACCAAGCATCCTATGCATCTTTTATGGTAAAGATAGATTTTATAATGTTGATTGACCTTGCATCTTTGAACGCAATAATGCCAGCACCCGATCCATTATAGCCAATGCAGATTTGGCATCCTCTTCAACAGCCTCTTCGCCTGGATATCGAAACTCAACGGCAAATGCTGACAGCCATTCCAAATCATCGGACAGCTCTTTCAAATCTGTGCAAACGGGCAAAATCAAATTCAATAAAACAGACAGATCATGAGTTTTTGAGAAGGCAATCTCATTTTGTTGAAGCAAGCCCTTCAGGTACTTCTCAACCGCCTGCTGCGCATGAAAACATACGGCATCCCAGTTGGTGCCTACTTCCTTTACTTTTGCCTCTCGTTTTGCCGTGCCGGCATCGCCTTCGGCCTTTTTGAGCCATTCAACTACGAGTTTTTTCATACAGCACCTTGCCTTCCTGCACAATCTCCTTTATAAAAAAGTCTCCCAGTCTCAATCTGCGGTCAATATCCGCAGGCCTCCGAACAAGAAGATCAAGAGGAAAGGATCGCTTTATGGCCTTTCGAATCTCAAAAGACTGTTGATGAGGACGGCTTTTAAAATCCATCACCACCAGAATATCCACATCGCTGTCTGGAGTCGTGTCTCCTGAAGCATGGGAACCGAACAGGATAACGCGTTCTGGATTGAATCGCTTGACAACATCATTAACAAAACTTTTTATTTCATCTTCAGTAACTGTTTTCACTTAGAATCTCCTTGAAATGTGCTCCTGCTTCATGCTTCAGCAAAAGGAGGCACACCCCCACAAAGAATCAACACGAGAGAACCTTTGTGCTTCCCGTTCTTCCATCCTTGAGTTTTAAGTTATTAAAACTCTTTATAATAACTGCAAGTTTATGTCAAAGATTTTGATACCTTTTCGTTTAACGACAGGGTAAACAGAACGGCTATTTTATGCGCTGCTGCGTTGATATTAATAAAGGGTATTTATGCATTCCCACGCAGGAGCGTGGGAACGAGAGATCTCTGTGGTCTCTGTGGCAAATAAAATCTGCTACAACATTTTTACAATACGATCTAAAAGTATATGCGCCAGATCATCCTTAGGCATTTCAGGAAGAGCCTCCCTGGTCTTATCTTTATACAAAAGGACGACCTTGTTGGTATCTGCTCCGAATCCTGAAGAAGAACGGTTAACAAGGTTTGCTGCAATGATATCAAGTTTTTTTTCTGCGAGTTTTTTTTCTGCGTTGATTTCAAGGTTCTCTGTTTCCGCAGCAAAACCAACAAGGATCTGATCCTCTTTTTTCCTGCCAAGCTCCTTTAAAATATCCTGGTTTTTTTTCAGAAGCAAAGGAATCTCATCTTTTCCCTTCTTTATCTTCTGTTTTTCTAACTTAACAGGCCTGTAATCAGAAACCGCTGCTGTTTTTATAATAATATTGGCATCTTCCATACGCTCAAACACAGCTCGTGCCATCTCCTTTGCCGTCTCTACCCTGATTACTTCTACATTAATTGGATCGAAAAGATTTGTCGGGCCGGAAATCAGCACAACCTTGGCGCCCCTGTGCTCTGCCGCTCTTGCAACACTATAGCCCATCTTGCCTGATGAAGGATTGCTGATAAATCTCACAGGATCAATCGGTTCCCGTGTCGGGCCGGCTGTTACAAGAACCTTTTTACCTTTCAGATCTTTTTGGGAAAGACGGTATAAAAGCCTGTCCAGTATATCTTTTGGTTCAGGAAGACGTCCGGGGCCGGAATCGCCGCATGCAAGCTCCCCTGCCTCCGGCTCAACAATAAAATATCCATCATCCCTTAACATGGAAAGATTTCTGCAAAACGCCTTGTTCGCATACATTTGAGTGTTCATCGAAGGACACAAAAGAACAGGGGCTGTCACCGCAAGCATTAATGTGGTCAAAGCGTCATCAGCTATGCCGTTTGCGATCTTGCCGATAATATTGGCTGTTGCAGGAGCAACAATCACCGCATCCGCATCCCTTGCCCAATCAATGTGCCTTATGGATACATTATTTTTTCTATCAATATTTTGAAAAAGATCGAAACAGACCGGATAACCTGATAATGCTTCAAAGGTCAGCGGCCCGACAAAAGACCGTGCATTTTGAGTCATTACCACCCTGACCTTTGCCCCATTCTTATTAAGAAGTCTTAATAATTCCACACTCTTATATGCTGCAATGCCGCCGCATACACCAAGAACTATATTTTTATTTTCTATTTTGGTTTGCATAACAATTTTCTTATTTAAGAAGCCCTGCTTCAGCTTCATTAATTGTAGGCGCCACCCACACCTCAACATAGGTTTTAAAATCTTTCTCAGACATGTTTATTATGCACCATCTGCTTTCTTTCTGAAACAGCATGACAGTTCGCGGAGACTTAAATGAACTTATAGTCCTCCAGTTATCCTTTTGCATATTGTTTTCAAAAAAGGCGATAAGGGTGCTTGCTGCGACCCTGCCGCTTAAAGCAAGAACACCTGCGGAAAAGCCGGGAGTTTTGTATACAAAGGATTCTCTCTTGTTGACACTTAATTCGTTTGGTATAAGCACATCTCCGAAATCATAATATAGAGGGGAAGGCCCTTCATCCTTAGGGGTTGCAGCTTGCAATTCGGAGCTGCTTTTTTTCGATTTTCCTCCAGCACATCCGGAAATTATGAGAAAAAAAACAGCGCCTATTCCAATAAATGCCAGAATCTTTTTTCTCTGCCTTATTATTGCCATAACCTTTCCTCCTATTATTAATTACAAGGGTTTACAATGTCCCAACTTGGAGACACGCTAAGATGTTTTTCTAATATTTTTGAGTTTTTTCAAGTTATCATATTTAAACTCAAGAGCAATCCATTTGCCAAGCAATAAAACAGAATTACTTAGTGCTTTTTCAGAAAGCTGTTTTTCAATTTTGGAAAGCTCGTCAACAATATCTTTCCTGTCGGGCTCATGTTTTAAAAGCAATCTATAAATTTTAGCCGCTTTACCTAAATAACCCTGGTCGGCGTAAACTTTTGCCATAGTTTTTGTATAAAAATCAGGATGATCTGTCATTTTTTGTTGCCCTGCTTTTTGCCTGTTTTGAATATAACCTCATCTTTACCTATTACTCCTAATTCCTGTCTTACTACATCTTCGACAAACTTGGGGTCATTTTTCAATCTATCTATCTCATGATACAAATTAATGTTTTTCTGGTTAAGCATTTCATTTTTTTCAACCAGTCTATCCTTTTCACCCTTTATCAGGACAAAATCGACAAGTCCATCGTCTCCAAATATTATAAGTAAAAACAGGGAAAACAGGACCAATATTACTATGGACAGCGTGATGTTTTGCTTGATAGTCAACTTTTTCTTATGCCCTTAATAATTATATGCCAAATCTTTTCCAGTTCCGGACTTTTTATTAAAAAGGAAAAGAATCCATAAAGAAGAAAACCGATTATTATTGTTCCCATAAGCCCGAAAAAAAGGCCGTATAGAGATCCGTCTGCTAACGGAATCATAAAAATGGAACCCATGCTGATAATTACGCCCATTATTGCGGCACAAAGCAAACTTTTGCAAGTAGATTCGGCAATACTTCTTAATCCTAATGAACCAAGTTTTATTCTTAATGCCCGAACAAGAAGCCCTAAGTTAAGCATTGAAGCAAGAGAGGTGGCAAGAGCAAGGCCCCCATGAGCGAGCGGCCCCATCAGAATAATCCCAAGCACTATATTGGCAATAATCGATATTACGGCCATACGCACAGGTGTCTTTGTGTCCTGCAGAGCATAAAATGTAGAAACAACTATCCTCACACCTGAAAATGCCCACAGACCTATACCATAATACAAAAGAGCGTATGCAGTTAATTGTGTAGCTTCGGAGCCAAAAACACCCCTTTTAAACAACAGAGCAACAATCGGCTCCCTGAGTATAATAAGACCGACCATGGAAGGTATTGTTATGAATAACACCAAATTCATTGCGTGTGAAAAGGTGGTTTTAACAGCCTCTAAATCCTTTGACGCCGCCTGCCTTGAAATGCTTGGCAAAATAGCGGTAGCAGCCGCTATTGCAAATATGCCGAGAGGAAACTGCACCAGTCGGTCTGCATAATAAAGATATGAAACGCTTCCTTCGGGCAGTAATGAGGCAAGAAGGGTGCTGACCAGAATATTAATCTGGTAAACAGCGGCTCCAAACAAGGTTGGAAGCATTAACAGACCGATCCTTTTCAGCCCGGGATGAAATATTTTTACCTTTTGCCAAAAATACAAGCCTTTTTTAATAAGAAATGGGATCTGAAAAGCGAGCTGAAGAACACCGCCGATAAGCACTCCTATGGCGAGACCGGTCACTGGATCGGTCATGTATGGTGAAATAAAAAACACCGAACATATCATCGCGATATTTAAAAAAACCGGCGCCAGGGCAGGGGCAGCAAAGTGGCCGAGACTATTTAGAATTCCCATGAAAAGCGCTACCAGTCCGATGAAAAAAATATAAGGGAACATAATGCGGGTCAAATTGACTGTCAGGGAAAACTTTTCAGGCGAGTCAATAAATCCGGGCGCAATAATCTTTATAATAACAGGAGAAAGGAGAATGCCAACAACCGCAACAATCGCAAGAATCATGGAGAGAAGCCATGTGGCGGCTCTGGCCAGCTTAAAAGCTTCCTCTCTGCCTTTGACGGTCAGGCATTCCGTAAACACCGGTATAAATGCGATACTAAGCGAACCTTCGGCAAAAAGCCTTCTCAGCAGGTTTGGTATCCTGAATGCTACAAAAAAAGCGTCTGAACTAAGTCCGGCCCCCAAAAACCAAGCAATCACAACATCTCTTATAAAGCCGAACAAACGGCTTAATAAGGTTGCGGCGCCTACAACACCTGCAGCTTTTGTCACGCGTGTATTTTCAGACATTAATTGCTTTTAAATAAAACCGTCAAATTTAACTTGACATGCCTTTGAATATTATGTAGCTAAAATTTTTTAAACCCATGCAAAGGAGTTATATAAATTGGCTAATCATAAATCAGCATTAAAACGGGCGCTCCAAAATGAAGAAAGGCGCATGCGTAATAAAACAACAACGACCAAGATCAAAAACATTGTCAAGGATGTTCGTCTTGCCGCAGATAAAGAGTCGAACGAAACAATTTTAAACAAAATTAATCAAGCGCAATCTATTATCGACAAAGCAGCAAAAAAGGGGATTATCCATAAAAAAAATGCATCTCGAAAAATTTCACGCCTTGCCGGCCTGGTAAAGTCAACTACAGCCTAAAAATCCTCTGTCAGACTATTATAAACCTTTTCTGCAAGCCTTGTTGAAAGAGTTGAAATTGCATTGCGTCTGTTTTGCTCTGTTGATAGCTTGGCAGAAACTACATCATAGGCCTCATCGCCGGAAACAGCTTTTGACCAAACTATTTTGCCATTGTTATCTGTTAATTTCAAATCAAGTGTAAATGTTACCCTTCTTTCAAGGGAAGTGTGAACTCCGCTGTGGGATATCGTTTCAATGCTCATCGATTGAATTACACCGGAAAGGGAAGCATCGGCTTTGTCTATGCTTGCGATTTTGCCTTTTCTCGTAAATTCATAGATAAGATCATTTGTAAATGTATTTTCAATTCCGATTTCAGAAGTGCGGTTTTCAAGAATTTTTACGGAAACACTATTTATACCTGACGGAAGAGTTCCGCCTCCGGCGAACCTGTAGCCGCATGCTGATAAAAAAGCCAAAAAGCACAATATTGCAAAAACAATCCAAATTATTTTCCCTTTGAAAAACATTTTCCTCCTTCAAAACCCTTCTATACTACAATACTTACCAGCTTCTTTTTAACGACAATGATCTTTTTTATGGGTTTATCATCTATGAATTTCCTTGCACGTTCATCTGAAAGAGCCATTTCTTTTATGGCAGCATCATTCGCATCAGCGCTCACGCTGAATCTGCTGCGAAGTTTGCCGTTTACCTGCACTACTATTTCAAGGATGTCTCGCACAAGAGCATCTTCCCTGTATGATGGCCATGATTCCAAAAGAACGCTGGATTTATGCCCCAGGGCATACCAGAGTTCTTCAGTAAAGTGTGGAACTATGGGTGACAAAAGCAGTGTAATCGATTCCATGGCAAATCTCATTACCCCTGCGGCTTCAGAGCTTTTTGCTGCAGGGTCTATGCCGTACATGGTATTAACAAGCTCCATTACAGCGCTGATTGCTGTGTTGAAATGGAACCTGCCTTCTATATCATCGGTAACCTTTTTTATGGTTTGATGGGCTTTTTTATATAAAATCAGTATGCTTTCATCCAGTTCGTCAGGACTGCCGCTAAAAGGGATCGCCTCTTTTATCAAATCGATCCAGACCGCCGCAAGGCTCCATATACGATTCAGAAAGCGATATCCGCCCTCAACCCCCTGGTCGCTCCATTCAAGATCCCTTTCCGGTGGAGCCGCAAAAAGACAAAAGAGCCGTGTAACATCGGCACCGTATTGTTTTAGCATAATATTAGGATCTATCACATTCTTTTTTGACTTGGACATCTTTTCAACCCGGCCGATTATGACCTTCTTTCCGCATTTTTTGCAAAAACCACCCTTGGCTTCTTCAGGGAAAAGAAATCCATGCTCAGGACAGGAGGCAGTCTCCTTGCATACCATACCCTGTGTCAGCAGTCTGGTAAAAGGCTCCTTGTATTTGACAAGCCCAAGATCTTTAAGCACACGCGTAAAATACCTTGAATAAAGGAGATGCAAAATAGCATGCTCAACACCGCCGATATATTGATCAACCGGCATCCAGTAGGAAACAGCCTTTGCATCAAACATGCCGCAGTTGTAATCTGCGCTGCAGTATCTCTCAAAATACCAGGATGATTCAACAAAAGTATCCATTGTATCGGTTTCTCTTTTTGCGTCAGGACTGCCGCACTTTGGGCATCTGGTTCTTGCAAAATAATCAAGGCCTGCGAGCGGCGACCTTCCTCCGGGAAGAAGATCAGCCTCCTCAGGCAATACAACCGGAAGATCCTCTTCTTGGACAAGAACAACCCCGCATTTCTTACAGTAAACTATGGGAATGGGGGCGCCCCAGTAACGCTGTCTGGAAATACCCCAATCTCTTAACCTGAAATTGACTGTTTTTTCTCCAAAACCTTTTTCATCAAGAAAAGAAGCTATTTCATCAAGAGCCTTTTGATTATTCATGCCGTCAAACCGGCCTGAATTAACCATAACCCCTTCGCCTGTATATGCTTCGGTCATGGCAGCGGCATCGATGTTCTTATCAGAAGGCTTAACAACAATAATAATATCAAGCCCGTATTTTTTGGCAAATTCAAAATCACGCTGGTCATGTGCAGGCACCGACATAACAGCGCCTGTACCATATCCCATGAGAGCAAAATTAGCTGTATATATCGGCATGCGCCTGCCGCTTAAGGGATTTATGCAATATGAACCTGTAAAGACCCCTTCCTTTTCATAATTTTCAACAGCTTTGTCTGATCTGTCCTGCATTGACATCTGTTCCACAAATTCTCTGATCTTATCTTCCTGGCCAGTGCCTTTTGAAAGCTCAGACACAAGCGGATGCTCAGGAGCAAGACACATGAAGGTCGCCCCGAAAACCGTATCCTGGCGGGTTGTAAATACAGGTATCACTTTTTCTGAATTATCTTTGGCATTTTCAATCGGAAATCTTATCTGTGCACCAATACTTTTGCCGATCCAGTTTTTCTGCATGGTGATGACCTTGTCTGGCCAGCCGGGAAGCTTGTCACAATAAGCAAGCAAATCTTCTGCATAGTCGGTTATACGGAGAAACCACTGCCAGAGCTTTTTCTGGCGAACATGTTTTCCGCATCTCCAGCACATACCCGCTTCTACCTGCTCATTGGCAAGAACGGTTGTGCAGGTATTGCACCAGTTTACAAAGGACTCTTTTCTATACGCCATCCCCCTTTCATACATCTTTAAAAACAGCCATTGTTCCCATCTGTAATATTCGGGATCGCAGGTGGCTATTTCTCTGTCCCAGTCATAGCTGAAACCTATGCGCTTCAGTTGAGACCGCATCGTCTTGATATTATTGTATGTCCATCCGGCAGGATGGGTATTGTTTGCAATAGCGGCATTTTCCGCAGGCATTCCAAAAGCATCCCATCCCATTGGATGCAGAACATTAAATCCCCGCATCCTTTTATATCTTGCGACCACATCCCCTATGGTATAGTTTCTAACATGACCCATGTGTATCCTGCCTGAAGGATAGGGAAACATCTCAAGAAGATAATACTTTTCCCTGTCAGGGTCCTCTTTACACTTAAACAGCCCTTTCTCATCCCAATAGGATTGCCACTTTGATTCAACAGTTTTTGGGTCGTATTTCTTGTCCATCTTCTATATAATACCTCTATCACTAAAGCTGGTTCAAGGAGAGTAAACAACCAAAATTATATTAATAATGCCATAATATGTTATTAATAGCAAGAGTTGCAATCAACGAATACTCATGGCTTTATCGTTGTAAACAGGTCTCTATTTTCCAGCTTGATGACTCCTCTTCCAAGGAAAGTATTCATAATTTCATTATATTTTCTTTCGTACTCGCCATTAAAATAAAGATCAACTGTCTCTTTAAACCAATAAGTATCCATAAGGTATAGGAAAAAGGCTTTTTCTTTAATGGTCTTCTTCATCAAAAGTGTATAAACCATGATCTTTTTTATCAGATCATCACCAACAGTCTCTCGATAAAGCAAATACCTTTCAATTACCTTCGCCTTGATCTGGGGTATTTTGAAGAAACCGGAAGCTGGAAGGCCGAGATAGCTTCTGTCGCTATCTTTTACAGGCACAGCAAGGTTTATTTCCGGCAGCATCGCCCCTTCTTTTGGAGCCGATTCAGCGGCCATAACAGGAAAACTAAACACAAAAACACAGACGGCAATGGCTATAAAATGTATTAGAATTTTTTCATGGTTTTCATTCCTTTCTTATAAGTTACTCTTAAGATGATGTTTTTTCTATCTTAAATCTTTTCACCCATAAAATTACCTCCGCCGAAAGATCAACTCATTATTCTCCATATCATTCCAAGCTTGGACCAAAACCTCTCCCGCTGCCTGGGCGGTAATCTCCATGCATCATCCCGTAGCGACCCATACCACCTCTAAAACGTCCCCACCAGCCGATTCCTGATATGTCCTTGGGCAAAGTGCGTGCAAAGCTCAAAAGGTCAAGAATATCTTTTTCGCTCCAATCATTGATAATTGCTGAGGGCATCCTTGTGCCGGGTTGACCATTTCTAACCTTGTGAATGAATTCCCAGGGGTTTTTGTAAGCTATGGTGCCCACAAACTCAGGCTTTTCAGCGTCTCCAAAATTTATTCCTATACCTGCCGAACCGTGGCACATGTGAGTACAGTTTCTATTGAAAATATAGCTTCCCCTCATTGGATTGCCTCCTATGGGCAAACCTTCATTATTTACAAATTTGCTTGTGTCAATAAGCCCTTTTTTCATAAAAAGCGCAAGATCAGTAATTTCTTTATTACCAATATATTTTGTAAAATCGTGATTTTTTGGTGTAACATTCTTGTTTACGTTCTCAAGTTCCTTTATGGACATTTTCTTGGCTGTCTCATATATGCCTTTGAATCCGGTGTAGTGAGATCCCTTGCCGTATGCCCCATCTTTACCACGATAGTCCCAACCATGACACTCCTTGCACCGATAAGTATCATATCCGATCCGATTGTTAGTGCTTTGTTCCTTCCACAGGGGGTGGTCTTTTTGGGGTTTCTCAGTATCAATCGTGGTTTTCCACCAATTGTCATAAAGCTGTCCTCCACGGCTTATACGTATCAGTTCATCGAGTTTGTCGCTTTCTTCCTGCGAATATGATTGTGGATATAATTGCTGGGTTGATCTGCCCATCATACCTCCCTGGGACCATGCAGCCGTGCTAAAAACTGTCAAAAGCAATAAGATAATAGTATTTTTTTTCATACTAACCTCTTTAGTAAAGATAGTTGTTTCAGCAATCTTGCACTAATTATCATCGGGATCAAACTCTGAGTGAAAACAGTTCACTCAGCCTTGTAACAAGAGGTTGAAAAGCCCTGTAACCCCCACTGGAACGGGATCTCCGCTTTACTCCGACAAGTTGCAGGCAATGCGCTCACTGTTGCGGTTCAATGATACTTGATAGTAAGAAATTGTTTTTTGATTTTAATTGTATGCTATATGTCGCATTGTTTTTAATGAAAATACAAGAACTATATCGTCTTAAAAGGTCTCAAAAACTTCAGGATCAGATCGAGATGCAGTAGATTAAAAGGGATTGTTTAGAAGAAATTTAGTTCAGCACCATTCCGATAACCAGGCCGGCTAATCTAAATATATAAATAAATTATCAATAATATAATGATACGTCAAGTTATTTACTTGTTTATAGACGCATACGCTCGGCTTAAATTGCTCCTTTTTTACTTTTTTAGTAGAATTACAAAAAACGCCTGCCATATGAGCAAGGAAGTAATAGACCTTGTCAGAAAAGAATGAACCATCACAAAATTTTTGCCGGAATTTACAATATTACAGATGGAAATGATGATCTCACTGTCCATCATCTTTTTCAGCAAGCGTCAAAATTGCCTTGAAATATAATAAGTTTAGAGATAACAACTACCCCTATGGTAAGTTTTAAGGAGGGTGAAATGAACTGGATTAAAATACAAGGTTTGGTTATATTGATTGCATTAGTTTCTATGATTAATCCACTTTCCTTGGAGGCGCTGGCAGAGAAGAAAATCGGTGTGCTTCTATGGAGTGAGGAGCTTCGCTACATCGAGACCAAGAACGGCATTATGGAACAACTTGGGAAAGAGGGTTTTGGAGAACCGGCTGTGAAGTTAACCATAGAAAACGCAGGTGGCAGTAAGGCCAAATTGGCGGATATTACACAGAAATTTGCCAAGGCAAAGATGGATCTGATTATTTCAATTGGCACCACTGCTACCATAGCCGTCGCCAGGGAGATTAAGAACGTGCCGATAGTCTTCAGCATGGTTTATGATCCTGTAGAGGTAAATATAGCTCGTAACTGGAAGAGTTCAGGCAATAACACTACCGGCACCAGTTCTCAGGTCCCTGTGTCGAAGATTATGGAAACCCTGAAAAGTTTCGCGCCGGCAAAGAGGCTGGCAGTGCTCTACACACCTGCTGAAAAAAACTCCATTGTCCAACTTAAAAAACTGCTAAGAGTCCAATCCGATTATCAAATCGAGGTTGTGCCGGTTCCTTTGACCGATAGCGAAGAAGTAGCCCTGATCCTGCCAGAGGTCATCCGTACGGTAGATGCAATTTATCTTTCTGGCAGCAGTATCGTCGGTAAAACAATATCGATGATCGTGGATCTGGCGACCAAGGCAAAAGTAGTCACTATAACTCACCTCGACGACTTAGTTGTTGAGTGCCAGGACATCGTTTATTAAAAAATGTGCCAGCAC